>JARLGT010000098.1 GCA_031292615.1 Coriobacteriia bacterium
CTCGGCATCGGCGTGGGCTCTCTGGCAGTCGCGATTCCTGCGCCGGCAGTCGAGCCCCCGTGGACGAGCGTGCCGTCGGGCGTGGGCGGCTACATCTGGTTTGGAGTTGGCGAGCCTTTGTGGGCGACCGCCAACACCCTACGCGTGGGATGGGCGGTCGACTCGCTTGCCGGCGTCATGCTCGTCGTCGTTGGCGTTGTCGCTCTGATGGTGATGATCTTCTCGATCGGCTACATGCACGGCGACCCGGGTTGGACGCGCTACTTCGCACTGCTGTGCCTGTTCACGGGTGCCATGACTCTGCTGGTGATCGGCGATTCCCTGGTGACGCTGTTCATCGGCTGGGAGCTTGTGGGTGCGTGCTCGTACCTTCTGATCGGCTTCTGGTACCAGAAGCCCTCCGCCGCGGCCGCAGCCGTGAAGGCGTTCTTGACCACCCGTGTGGGCGACATCGGCCTCTTGATCGGACTTGCGGTCCTGTGGTCGGCTACCGGCTCGCTGCGCTACGTCGACATCATGTCGCAACTGCCCAGGCTCGCCCCGAGTGTTGTGACGGCTGCCGCGATCTGTATCGCCATCGGCGCGATGGGCAAGTCCGCGCAGTTCCCACTGCACATCTGGCTGCCCGACGCGATGGAAGGCCCAACGCCGGTCTCGGCGCTCATCCATGCGGCAACGATGGTGGCCGCGGGCGTCTTCCTGGTCGCGCGTGTGTGGCCGCTCTTCGAAGTCGCACCGGCGGCGCGCTCGATGCTGCTGTTAGTCGGGACCATCTCGGCGCTGGGTGCCGCTCTGGCGGCGGTGGCTCAACGCGATATCAAGAAGGTGCTTGCGTACTCGACAATCAGCCAGCTCGGCTACATGTTCGCGGCTTTGGGCGCTGGCATGTGGGCCGTCGCCCTCTTCCACCTCGTCACACACGCAGCGTTCAAGGCGCTGCTGTTCCTGACGTCCGGGTCCGTCATTCACGGATCCGAGACCCAAGACATGCGCGAGATGGGCGGGCTTCGCAAGGAGATGCCCGTTACGTTCGCCGTTTGGATGGTCGGCGTGATTGCGCTGGTTGGCATCTGGCCGCTGGCCGGGTTCTGGAGCAAGGACCTCGTACTCGACGTGGTCTGGAAGGCGTCCCCGGTCGCAGGGCTCGCATTGTTCGCTGGTGCGTTCGTGACAGGCTTGTACTCTGCGCGCGCCACGCGCCTGACGTTCTTCGGCGAGCGCCGAGGTGGGGGACACGCGCACGAGAGTTCAGCGTCCATGATCGTGCCGCTCGCACTTCTGGCCGTTCCCGCCATCGTGCTCGGCTTTGCCGGCCCATGGCTCTTTGCCAAGCTCGGCCAGGAGTGGGAAGCGCTGTCGGTTCCGCTGTCCCTGACCGCCGTCGGGTTGGGTCTCGCCGGCGCCGTGACTGGGTGGCTCCTCGAAAGTGGCGAGAAGGCCGACGAGGCGTTGGAGTCGCGCACTGGATTCTTCTGGCGTGCCTCGGCATCGGCGTTCGGCTATGACGCCCTGGTCTACCGAGTTCTCGTCGGCCCAACGGTCGTGGCGGCGCGCACGGTCTGGGCGTTCGTCGACCGATGGCTGATTGATGGAACCGTCGAGGGTGCAGTCGCGGTGGTGCGCTGGATATCGACCGCGAGCGCTGACATGCAAAACGGCGACGTGCAGTGGTACGGCGCCATCATCGTGGTGGGCATCGCCCTGATGCTTGCGATGAGCGTCTGGCTGGGGAGGTGACGGCGTGATGCAGCTCGATCTGATGATCTTGGTTCCGGCAGTCTTCGCACTGCTCTCTCTCGCCGTCGGTCGTTGGTCTGCGAGCGCTCCTCGGTGGATCGGCTTGGCCGCCATAGTCGCCCAGGCGGGACTGCTGGCCTCGCTCGGGCTCGAACGGATCATGTCAGGAGAGCGCATCACCGGTGCAGTGGTGCCTCTGGCCGGCTCGCACTGGATGACCGTTATCGACGGACTGTCGGCGCCGCTTGTGCTTCTCACGGTGTTCATCGGGCTGATCGCGATCTTGGCTTCGTGGAAGATCACCGAGCGACCGGGGCCGTACTTCGCGCTGCTCTTGGCGCTGCAGGCCGCCGTTACCGGCGTCTTCTTGGCCGACAACGTCGTGCTGTTCTACATCGCATGGGAGTCTGTCTTGATCCCGATGTTCTTCCTTATCGGCGGGTGGGGTTCTTCGAATCGCAAGCATGCAGCCAGCAAGTTCCTCATCTACACCTTTGCCGCTGGCGCCGTGATGCTCGCAGGCCTGATCATGTCGCTGCTTGGCGACGCCCGCACCCCCAGCATCACCGAAATCACGGCTCACGCCTCCTCGCTGCCGTACCCCCAGCTCCTCTTCTGGCTGCTTATGGTGGGCTTCCTGGTGAAGCTCCCGGTCGTTCCCTTGCACACGTGGCTACCTGACGCACATACCGAGGCCCCCACTGCGGGTTCGATCGTGCTGGCGGGTGTGATGCTGAAGATGGGCGGCTACGGCATCATGCGGCTTGCGATGCCCTTTGCCCCCACGGCGTTCCAGTCCAGCCGAGGCATTCTTGCCGTTCTTGGCATCCTTGGAATCGTGTACGGCGCGGCTATGGCGCTGACTCAGACCGACTTGAAGCGGCTCGTAGCGTATTCGTCGGTGTCGCACATGGGCTTCGTCGTGCTGGCGATCTCAGTGGCGACGCCGAACGCGTTGGGTGCGGCGATGTTTGCGATGGTCAGTCACGGTCTTGTCGCGGGGCTGCTCTTCTTGCTCGTCGGTTCGCTCTACGACCGAGCGCACACACGTGAGCTCAGCCGCTTCGGAGGGCTGGGCAAGGTCATCCCACTCTGGGGAGTCGCATTTACCTTTGCCGCATTGGCCTCACTCGGCCTGCCCGGACTCTCTGGGTTCCCCGGCGAATTCGTGACCGTCATCGAGTCGTTTGGCGCATTTGGCTGGTGGACCGTGGTTGGGACGATAGGGCTTGCGCTGGGAGCGGCGTACAACCTGCGTGCTGTCCGACTGACGGTCAACGGGCCTACGGGCCAGTTCGAGGAGCTCGCGGACCTTTCCGGGCGCGAGATCGCGCTGGTTGGGCTCTTCTCGGCAGGGATCGTGGTCCTAGGCGTTGAGCCGACGCTTCTCCTGTCGATCTCGCAGGCCGCACTTCGCGCGCTTTCGCACGTGGTCGGAGGGGGAGCGTAGATGTCAGCCAACGCGCTCGCCATCGTCACGCTCGGACCTCTGGCCGTCGGCGCCGTACTCGGAGTGCTCCTTGACGCATTCTCAACTCGCCGAGCCGCCGTGGTGGCCGTGCTCATCGGGTTTGGTGTGTCGGCCGGCATGTCGGTCAGCTCCCTGGCGCAGCACAGTTTGCCGACAACAGCGTGGGGCGTGTTGCACGTTGGAGGGCCGTTCGCCGCCGTTAGCGCCACAGTCGCGCTTGTGGGAGGACTGGCGGTTGCTGGCGGCTCCTCCGCGATGGTTCGGCGAGATTGGGGCGGGACTCTCGCAGGCTTGATGGCGTTTGCAGCGCTCGCCTCGATCGTCGTGGCCGGCAGCCGAGACATCACTCTGCTACTCATCGGGCTCGAGACTGCCGCTGCGTGCGCGTACGCACTCGTGGCGGCTGGGAGGGGTTCGAGGGCCCGCGAGGCCGCCATGAAGTACTTCATCCAAGGTGCGATCGCGACCGGGCTTTTCGTGTTTAGTATGGCAATCCTGGTCGGGGTGTTCATCCCGACGGGAGACTTAGAGGGCTTGGTCGCGTCCTTGGCCACAGGCCCGGCAATCAGTGTCGCCACAGCTGGCCTCGTGCTCATGATAGGAGCGCTGGCATTCAAGGCGGGCGCCGCACCGTTCCACGCTTGGGCGCCCGACGCGTACGAGTCATCTTCTCCCGAGTCAGCCGCCTTTCTCGCCGCTGGCCCGAAGCTGGGCGCGGTCACCATTCTGGCGGTGCTCGCATCGTTCTCGGCCTCAGGGCGTCTGGAGCTACCAATCTCGGCCGTGTTCGCCTTGCTGGCGGTCGTCTCCGTACTTGTTGGCTCGATCGCAGCGCTGCGCCAGAGATCGTACACGCGGATGCTGGGATACGCCGGCGTGGCGCAGATCGGGTACGCCTTGATAGCGATCTCAACCACGCATGCCTTCATGGGACCGATCTTCTTCACTGCGTGCTACGCGCTGGCTGCTACCGGGACGTTCCTTTCGGCGGCGGCGTTCAGGCGTGTGGACCCGAACTGGGACGGTAGCGTCGACGGCTTGGCTGGGATGTCGCGCAAGGCCCCTTGGCTCAGTGGCGCCACGGCGATTCTGTTGATCTCGCTTGCCGGGATTCCACCGCTGCTGGGCTTCTGGGCCAAGTTCGCGGTGTTCGTCGGTGCCATCGGAGCTGCCTTCAACGCGTTCTCGGCGCCAAACCAGAGCGCGCTCGGCACTATCTACGCCACCTGCGCCGCGGTCGGTATCATCGGTTCCGTCGTCTCGCTGGGCTACTATGGGGCTGTGTTAAGGGCGCTCTATCAAGCCGACCGCCCCGCGACAGCCGTCGGGAGCGAGGACTCCACCCACGCACCCGATGGTTCGGCCAACGACGACGTCGACGAGGGGGGGAGCGCCGCCTCGATCGTCGTTGTCATCGTCGTGCTGATCGTTGTCCTCGGACTGCTTCCGCTCCTCACCGGAATCCCCGCGATTTGGGGCCTATTCGGGTAGGATTGCGGACGCCGAATCTCCCTTGCGCTTCCATTTTTCGGGTGCTAGCATGCATAACGAGTTGCATGCGAATGCAACCCCTTACCCCTGAGCCTCAAGGTGCCGGCCTTGGGGCTCCCCCTGTTCTTGGGGTCTGTTTCGGGCCTTCTCGGCACCCCTCTCAAGGCAATGTGACTGAGGTCACATCACGTCACACCGACGCACTCTGTGATGGATGTCACAGAGGCTCTGACCTGCGCATATGCCGGTATCAAGTCCCTTGTTAGGGGTGCCGATACCCACAGCATGATGATCTCAACGCTACATGGTCGGCAGGCCATCAACATCGTCCTCAGAGCGGGGGTCCCGATAGTGCACCAGGCTATTTCTGATGTCTCGGTTGACGTGGTTCAGGCTGCAATTCTGGTGGCCGAGAATACACCCGACCCGCGCAGTGAGTGCGTCGAGCTAGCGCTCGTCCACATGGACGCCGGCAAGCCCGACTCGCGCACCGTCGCACAAGCGATGATCTCCTCGATTATCGCGGACTCCAACCGCTGATCGGGATCGTTCTCGGCTGGCGGCCGGCGGCCCCCACCCCCATACTGGGGGGTGACCCTGTTTCACCTCGTCAAAGGGGGCGCCATGGACGGCAGGGCTGCACGCACGGTTCTCACAGTCGTTGTCGATATTCTGATCGCCTTCGCGATAGCTCTCGCGATTCGCCAGTTCCTCGTCTTCTCCGGTCGCATCGCCCATCAGGGGTGGGCTGAGGCCTTCAATGCAATTACAGCCAAGCTAGTCATCCCATTCGGCCGCGCTGACATCAAGACTCCGTACGGGGGCGTCTTCGACGTCGACAATGCGCTTACGGTGGTCGTGTTTGTTGTGGCCGAGTGGGTACTGTCGTCGGTGCGCGACCGGGCATAGACTACCTGCCGGCGCAGACAGTCGCCGCTGGAACAACCACAAGGATGGTGCTGACGCATGCCGAGGACGCCCCGCGCGATCGTGCTCGTTCTCGACAGTGTCGGGGCAGGCGAACTTCCCGACGCTGAGGAGTATGGCGACGTTGGTTCGAACACGCTTGGCAACACGGCCCAAGCTGTTGGCGGCATCTCGATGCCGAACCTCGAGGGCATGGGCCTTGGCAACATCACCTCAATCATGGGTGTCGCGCCATGCACACAACCCACAGCGTCGTGGGGCAAGAACGCCGAGGCCTCGGCGGGCAAGGACACCACCACCGGGCACTGGGAGATGATGGGTCTGAAGCTGACTCAGGCGTTTCCGACGTACCCCGAAGGGTTCCCGCCCCAGGTCATGGATGCATTCACCCGCGAGACGGGGCTGGGCTGGCTCGGCAACTATCCCGCGAGCGGGACGGTCATCATCCAGGAACTCGGCGATGAGCACGTTCGGACCGGCAAGCCCATCATCTACACGAGTGCGGATAGCGTCTTTCAGATCGCCGCTCATGAGGACGTCATCCCGATCGAGAAGCTCTACGAGATTTGCGGCATCTCCCGCGAACGAGTTGTGGTGGGCGAGCACGCTGTCGGGCGTGTCATCGCTCGGCCGTTCATCGGGCCCAACGAGGCGGGCGAGTACACGCGAACGCACCGCAGACGCGACTTTGCACTCGCGCCTTCCGAGCCAACCGTGCTCGATCGGCTGGCCGAGGTGGGCGTGGAAAGCTACGGGATCGGCAAGATCGGCGAGATCTTCGCGTGGCGCGGCATCTGCGAGTCGCCCCACTCTACTGACAACATGAACGGTTTCGATCACCTGCTCGAGCGAGTGAGCGACGACGAGAGCGGTTTCGTCTTTGCGAACCTGGTCGATTTCGACATGGTATGGGGACATCGCAACGACGTTGAGGGCTACGCACGTGGCCTTGAGGCTGTTGACGCTCGAATCCCAGAACTGCTCGACGCCATGATCGACGGCGACCTGCTGATCGTCACGGCCGACCACGGCTGCGACCCCACGACGCCGTCGACCGATCACAGCCGTGAGTACACGCCGCTGATCGCGCACGTGAAAGGCGTCGACCGAGGCGTGGAGCTCGGCATCCGATCGACCTTCGGAGACATCGGCGAGACGGTGCTGGACTTCTACGGCATCTCGGGCGCGTGTGGGCGGGGAACGTCGTTTTTGAGTGAGGTGCGCGGCGCATGAGCGAGCCGACCTTCGAGGAGCTCATAGAGCGAAAGCGCGACGGCCACGAGCATACCGCCGGGGAGGTGACGCGCATCATCGCCGGCTTCACGCGAGGGGACATGCCGGACTACCAGATGTCGGCGTGGCTGATGGCGGCGTTGTTGCGAGGGCTCTCGGCGGACGAAACGGTCGCGATGACCGACGCGATGGTCAAGAGCGGCGAGATAGTCGATCTCTCGGCGATTCCGGGGATCAAAGTCGACAAGCACTCGACGGGCGGCGTCGCGGACACGACGACGCTCGTGCTCGCGCCACTGGTGGCCGCATGCGGCGTGCCTGTAGCCAAGATGAGCGGCCGTGGGCTGGGACACACCGGCGGTACGCTCGACAAGCTCGAAGCGATTCCCGGCTTCCGAGTGGAACTCACGGGAGAGGAGTTCATCGCGCAAGTGCAGCGGATCGGGGTGGCAGTGATTGCACAGTCGCCCGAGATCGACCCGGCCGACAAGAAGATCTACGCCCTGCGCGACGTGACGGGCACGGTTCCGTCGATTCCGCTGATCGTTGGCTCGATCATCTCGAAGAAGATCGCCGGCGGGGCAGACGCCATCGTGCTCGACGTGAAGGTGGGTTCTGGCGCGTTCATGAAGACGGAGACCGACGCGCGTCAACTTGCGCACGAGCTGACGGCGGTGGGCGAGGCGCTGGGACGCAAGGTCGTCTGCGTCCTGAGCGACATGGAGCAGCCGCTTGGGATGGCAGTGGGCAACGCCCTCGAAGTTGCCGAGGCCGTCCAGACCCTTCGCGGGGAGGGTCCCGCCGAGCTCACCGAGCTGTGTCTCGCGTTCGGCGCGAAGATGCTGGTGCTGGGCGGGAGGGCCTCCGACGAGGGCGACGCCCTGCGGCAGCTCGGAGTGGCGATCGCGACTGGAGCGGCACTACAGCGATTCCGCGAATGGGTCGCAGCACAAGGCGGCGATCCGCGTGTTGCGGACGACCTCACGCTGTTGCCCGCATCGCGGTGCTCCCGCGAGGTGCGTGCGACAACCTCTGGCTGGGTCGCACGCTTCGACGCTGAAGGAGTGGGTCGCTCGGCCATGTTGCTCGGCGCCGGGCGCGCACAGGTGGGCGACGTCATCGATTCCGGTGCCGGGCTCGTGCTCGCCGTGCGGGTGGGCGACCGCGTGGAGAGCGGCGATGTGCTATGCACGATGCACGCCGCCACCGAGCAACTACTCGACGCGGGCGAGGAACGCTTCCGGCACTCCATCCACCTGGGCGATACAGCGATCGTGGCGCCCCCGCTCTTCCACGAGTTGTAGAGCGAGCGGGTGACTGGCGTGCGCGTGGTGGTAGGACATGCCAACCCGGACTTCGACGCATACGCGTCTACGGTTGCGGCCACCAAGCTCTACCCAGGCGCAAAGGGTGTGTTCCTCGGCAGCCAGAACACCAACGTGCGGGCCTTCCACAACCTGCACGAGGAGTTTCTGGACTTCGTCGACATGAAGCAGGTCGACGCCGACGATATCGACTCGGTAGTGATGGTCGACACGCGCGATCCAGAACGGCTCGCGGAGCTCTGCGCGGTTGCGCGTCGGCCGGGGGTCGAAGTGATCGTCTACGACCACCATCCGCCGCAGCTCGGGGACATCGAAGGTGCCGAGGACCATTCGTGCGAGGTGGGCGCAACTACGTCGATCCTGGTTCACGAGATCCGCGACCGGGGGATTGGCATCACTCCGCTCGAGGCCAGCGTGATGTTGCTGGGCATCCACGAGGACACGGGCTCGCTCACGTTTCCTGGATCGACCGCCTACGACGCCGACGCCGCCGCGTGGCTCATGGGCAACGGGGCCGACATCGAGGTGCTGAATCAGTTCCTTGCGCGCGCTCTGGAACCGGACCAGAAGACGCTGCTAGAGCAGCTCACAGCGTCGCTGGAGACCTGGGACATCAACGGTCAGTCCGTGGCTGTTGGAGTTGCTGAGGCGGCAGAGTACGTGGACTCCGCTGGTGTTCTGACGCACTACGTGGTCGAGGACCTCGGCTTTCGCGTCGCGATCGCTATCGTCCGCATGCCCGGTCGAGTCCAGGTCGTAGCGCGCAGCCGACTTGCCGAGGTCGACGTGGGCGCCGTGATGGCGCGGCTCGGCGGCGGAGGACATCCGCAAGCGGCCTCAGCTCGCTTTCGCGAGATCGAACTGGCAGATCTGCTCGGCAGGCTGCGCGAGGCGCTCGAGGCTGTTGTGGCTGCACCGCTTCGCGCTCGGGACGTCATGACATCGCCCGTGAGGAGTGCGGAGCCCTCGTGGACGATGCGCCGTGCTGGCGAGCTGATGGCGACTTGGGGTCACGGCGGGCTGCCGGTAATCGACAGGGAGCGGCTGGTTGGGCTCGTCACTCGCAAGGATGTGGACAAGGCCGCCCGCCACGGTCTCGATCACGCCCCGGTCACCGGCTTCATGAATCGCGACCCGCTGCTCGTTGCGCCAGACACGCTCCTGACAGAGCTCGAGTCGCTCCTGGGGACGCGCGGCATCGGCCGCTTGCCCGTAGTAGAGAACGATCGAGTGATCGGCATGGTCACGCGCAAAGATGTGCTGCGCGCCGAGCACGGTGACACCTATCTCGCCGGCCGTGTTGCCAGCGCACACCCCGAGGCAACGAAGCGCTTTCGCACCAGCGTCGACCACCTGCTTCCCGGTGAGGTGGGAGAGGCGCTCCGGATGCTGGGTCGCGAGGCTGCCAAGCATGACCTGCGTGCCTACGTGGTCGGCGGGTTCGTGCGAGACATGCTGCTGGGGGTGCC
>JARLGT010000099.1 GCA_031292615.1 Coriobacteriia bacterium
GCGCCGAGCAGCCCCGGCGCGACTCCGCCAGCCACGACCAGCGCGGTGCCCCCAACCAGCACGCCCCACGGCGGCGGCGCGACCGAGGCGACGCGACCCGCCACGCAGCCCGCCGACCTCGCGCACCTGCACGTGGCGCTGGTGAGGCGCTGGACCGGCTTCACCGCACCCGTCTACATCACTAGCGCCCACGACGGCTCAGGTCGGCTCTTCGTCGTCGAACAGCCGGGCTGGATCCGAGTGATCCACGATGGGAAGGTCGCAAGCGGGACGTTTCTCGACGTGAGCCGCGAAGTCACCTACGGCGGCGAGCGCGGGTTGCTGGGCTTGGCGTTTTCGCCGAGCTACGCGACCAACGGCACCTTCTATGTCGACTTCGTCGACCTGAATGGCGACACGATCATCGCTCGGTGCGTCGTGCGCGATCCGGCAAGCGATCGACCGCATCTCAACTCGCTGACGCCCATCCTGCGCATCAACCAGCCGCCGTACCCAAACCACAAGGGGGGCTGCCTGCAGTTCGGCCCCGACGGCTACCTCTATATCGGGATGGGCGACGGCGGCAGCGCCGGCGACCCCGGCAACCGAGCGCAGAACCCCAACGTGCTGCTCGGCAAGCTGTTGCGAATCGATCCGGAGCACGCGAGCGGCTCGTTGGGTTACGCGATTCCCGCGGGACAGCCTATGCACCCCAGATGGGCGCCGGAGGTGTTTGCGATCGGTCTGCGCAACCCTTGGCGCTTCTCCTTCGACGCAAGCAGCGGCGCGCTGTGGATCGGCGACGTCGGCCAGGACTTGTGGGAGGAGATCGACGTCGAGAAGGCCCGCGTGGGCGGGCAGAACTTCGGCTGGCACGTGTGGGAGGGCAACCACCCGTATCCACCCGGCAGCACGGCGAGCAGGTCCGGCTTCGTGTTCCCCATCTACGACTACCCACACCCGTACGGCGAAGCGATCACGGGAGGCTACGTCTACCGAGGCGCCAAGTACCCGGCGCTCGTTGGAACGTACCTGTTCGCGGACTACGTGAAGGGCTGGGTCGCCGCGCTGCGCACGACCGCTCCCGACGGTTCGGCGCTGGCATCGCCCCAAACACGGACGCTGCTCACGGGAGTCGGCCAGCCATCGAGCTTCGGAGTCGACGATGCTGGCGAACTGTACGTGGTCGACTACCGAGGCTCGATCTTCGCCGTGACGGCGCAAGCGCGTTAGCGAAGCGAACAACCGGCTCACATCGCGACGGCCATCGGTCCCCGAACTCGCCTACAGGTCGCCGAGCAGCCCGTCGACGTCCTCCGCGGTCGTGTCCCACGACGTCACCCAGCGCGCCAGCGACAAGCCCGGCGCCGCATCCGCCTGCCACGTGTAGAAGTGATGGCGAGCCACGAGTTCGGCCATGCGTTCGTTAGGTAGCAGCGCGAACACCTCGTTTGCGATCACCTCGTGCACGACGTCCACGCCGCGCGCGATCGCACCCTCGGCCAGCCGAGCGGCCATCGTGTTGGCGTTGGCCGCGCAGCGCTGCCACAGGTCGCCCTCGTACATCGCGACGAACTGCGCGCCCACAAAGCGCATCTTGCTCGCGAGCTGCCCCGACTGCTTGCGCATGAACGGCAGGTCGTCGGTGACCTCTTGCCCGAAGAGCACGACAGCCTCGCCGGCGAGCATCCCGTTCTTGGTCCCGCCGAACGACAGCGCGTCGACGCCTGCCTCGCTCGAGATCGCAGCGAGCGAGCAGCCGAGCCCAACCGCCGCGTTGGCGAGGCGCGCACCGTCGACGTGCAGCATCATCCCGTGCCCGTGAGCGACCTCGGACAAGGCGCGCAGCTCGTCGGCCGTGTAGACGGTGCCGAGTTCGCTCGCCTGCGAGACCGAGATCACGCGAGGCTGTGCGTGGTGCTCGAATCCGAATCCGGTCAGCTGCGGCGCGACCAGATCCGGAGTGAGTTTACCGTCGGGCGTGTCGACGGGAACGAGTTTCACGTTTGCGATGTGCTCAGGAGCCGCGCACTCGTCGGTGTTGATGTGCGCCGATGAGGCACACAGCACGCTCTCCCAAGGCCGACATAGCGCCGAGAGCCCCACAACGTTGGCGCCGGTGCCGTTCCACACCAGCGCGACCTGGGCGTCGGACCCCACTTGACCCCGAATCGCGGCGATGGCGCGCGCGGTCCACGGGTCGTCGCCGTAGGCGTGCGCGTGGCCAGCATTGGCCTCGGCGATGGCTGCAAGCACCTCGGGGTGCACGCCCGAGTGGTTGTCGCTGCCGAACCCGCGCCACGTCTGCATAGCTGCTCCTTATAGGAAGTATATGGTAACTGCAAAGTCCCAAATAGTTCTCTGCTGGGTAGAGGATATAGCAAGGGGAGGCCATCCCCGCGTTCAGCGCCCTTTAGAGAGGAGGCATCATGCCCGACAATGAACGACCTAGCCCAGTACGCGGACTCAGCCGCCGCGACTTCTTGAAGTACAGCAGTTTCTTGGCTGCGCTTATAGGAGCGGGCCCGCTCGGCGCGACCAAGGTCGCCGAGGCGATTGAAGCCGCCACGAAGTTCCCCATCGTGGTCTGGTCGGACTTCCAAGAGTGCCTAGGCTGCACGATTGCGTTGCTCCAGGCGACGGCGCCGACACCGGCGCAGCTGATCTTGCAGCAGATTTCGCTCGCCTACAACGAGGCCGCAATGGCCCCTGCCGGCTTCGACGCCGAGAAGTCGTTCAATCAAGCGTTCGACCAAGGCGCGTACTGGGTCATCGAGGGTTCGATCCCGGAGAAGATCCCGGGATCGATTGCCATCGGCGGCAAGTACGCAGGCGACATCGCCAAGGAGTTCTACCCCAAGGCCAAGGGCGTCATCGCCATCGGCTCGTGTGCGTGCTTCGGCAACGTCCAAGCGCACGTCCCCAACCCGACTGGGGCCATGGGCGTTGGAGCGTGGCTTCGTGGACCGGGCGGAATCCCGAATGCCCAGGTCGTCAACTTGCCGCGTTGTCCCGGTCACGGTGACGACCTGGTCGCGACCCTGATCTACATCATCGTCATGGGCAAGCTGCCCGATCTGGACCACGCCGGGCGCCCGCTGTTTCTCTACGGTCAGACCATTCACGACACGTGCGAGCGTCGCGCGCACTTCGAGGCCGGCGAGTTCGTCGAGCAGTTCGGAGACGAAGGCTCGCAGAAGCGCTGGTGCTTCTACAAGGTCGGCTGCAAGGGTCCCGCGACCTACGCGCCCTGCGCGATCAACCGCTGGAACGGGCGCACCTCGTGGTGCATCCATGCAGGCCCTTGCACGGGTTGCTCGGAAGATAACTTCTGGAACGACTTCAGCCCGCTGCGCGAGCCGCTCCCCAACATCCCGGTTCCTGCAATCCAAGGCGTCTCGGCGCAGAACATCGGTCTGGGTCTGGCGGCCGTGACCGGAGTCGGCCTTGCGGCGCACCTTGTAGGCCAGACCGTGAGCGGTCGACTCTTCAAGGGCGGCCCTAACGGCAATGGAGAGAGCCACCCGCAGGCCGAGAAGAAGGACGGTGACCAGAAATGACCAAAGTCGTCATCGACCCGATCACCCGTATCGAAGGTCACCTCCGCATCACCGTCGAGGTAGAGAACGGCAAGGTCAAGGACGCTTGGAACACATGCACGCTGTTCCGTGGATTCGAGATCTTCATGGAGAACATCGATCCGCGTGACACGTGGCACTACGCGCAGCGCATCTGCGGCGTCTGCCCCAACCCGCACGCCTTGAACTCGGCGACCGCCGCGGAGCGGGCCATGGGCGTGGCCACCGTCCCCGACAACGCGCGACTCGTGCGCAACATGCTCGATGCCACGCAGTTGGGCTACGACTCGATTCTGTGGTTCTACATCCTCAACGCGTTTGACTACGTCAACGTGCCGGACATCCTCAACGCCAAGACCACTGATCCGGAGCTGATGGCCATCCAGGCACAGGTCAAGGCGCAGGCAACCTCCGGCGAGGTCAACTTCCTGTCCAACCACTACTGGGGTCATCCGGGCTACGTGCTTTCGCCCGAGGCCAACCTCACACTCACGGCCCACTACCTGCAGGCGATCGACGCGCAGCAGGCAGCGAACCAGGCGTGTGCCGTGATCGCAGGCAAGTTCCCGATGATCATGACGATGGCTGCAGGCGGCATCACGCAGCTGCCCAACGAGCCTGACGTGAACTACTACCTCGATCGCATGGGCATCGTGAAGGAGTTCACTGAGAACGTCATGTGGCCCGACCTGCTCGCCGTCGCCGGCGCCTATCCCGAGCTCGCCACCTTCGGCAAAGGCGTGGGCAACTTCCTGACGTGGGGATTGCTCGATGAGAAGGGCCAGCTCCCCGAGAACCGACTCTTCCCGCGTGGTGGCATCTTTGGCGGCCAGCTCAAGGTCGAGAAAGTCGACCCCGCCGAGGCCCGTCTCTATACGCAGCACAGCTACTACGAGGACGACATGGGCAAGGGCCAGAAGCCGTTCGACGTTGGCCAGAAGGCCATCAAGTTCGACGGCTACCCGCCCATCGACGGCCCCGACTTCCCCACCGGCAAGTACGACTGGACCCGCGCGGCTCGCTACCCGAGCCCGGCCGGCAAGGACGTACCGATGGAAGTCGGTCCGCTGGCCGAGATACTCGTAGCCTACGTCAGCGGCCAGAAGGACGTCGTCAAGTACGTCGACGAGGTTCTGGCGGCTATCGGCATGACTGGCAAGCCCGAGGTTCTCGTCTCCAACCTCGGCCGCGTTGCGGCGCGCGTTGTCAAGGCTCGCATCAACTGCGACTACGCCGCCCAGTGGGGCATGGACCTTCTCGCCAACATCAAGGCCGGCGACACGACCTGTTTCACCGAGCCCAACCTGATGGCAGAGGGGGAAGGCATCTCGGGCTACGACGCTCCGCGTGGCGCACTGTCGCACTACTGCCGCGTCAAAGGCGGCAAGACCGTGAAGTACGCAGCGGTCCCGGCGAGCAACTGGAACCTCGCGCCTCGTGACGACATGGGTGTTCGCGGTCCGGTGGAGGAAGCCCTTGTCGGCACTCCTGTGGCCGACCCCACGCAGCCGCTCGAGATCTTGCGGACCGTGCACACCTTCGATCCTTGAATGGCTTGTGCGGTTCACGTGATTGAACCGGAACATAACCGTATCTACGAGTTCAAGGTCCGTTAGGAGGAGGTGCAAGCATGTCGCACAAGTTCACACGGCTCGAACATCCCTGGCCGGCCGTGCTTATGCACTGGGCGCACCTGCTCGCCTTCTTCGTGCTGATCGGGACGGGGCTCCAGATCCATGCCCACGCCGACTGGTTCGGCCCGCTTGGCGCCGTCAGTCAGGTTCACTTCATCACGATGTACGTCTTCATCCTCACGACGATCGTGCGCATCTACTGGGCGTTCTTCGGCGCTGGCTCAGCGGCGCTGGGAGGGCTCACCCGTCACCGCGACTGGCGCTTCTTCGGCCTGACCATGGATGACGTGAAATCCACGCCCAGCTGGATCGCGTACTACCTGTTCCTGCGCAAGACCAAGCCGCGCACCGTGAAGTATGGCTCGCTACAGAAGCTGACGTACGCGGTGCTCTTCCCGCTCGGCATCGTGGTCATGGCGCTCTCGGGCTTCGCGATGTTCCTGCCTACGGCGAGCGCGATGAGCTGGTTCGCCAACATCTTCGGCGGACTGAACGGAGTTCGACTCATGCACTACCTGACCATGTGGGTGCTCATCGTGTTCTTCATGATTCACTTGTACCTCGTGATCGTTGAGGAGCCGGGACAAGCCGCTATCATGCTGTTCCGCACCGTTCCCCGTGGTCGGAGAGTCGTCGGCGATTATCCGGCCGACAAGGCAGCCGACACCGCAGGCCAGAAGGCCTAGCAGTTGGCCAAAGTGTGTGTCATAGGCATGGGCAATACGCTCATGGGTGACGACGGTGTCGGGGTCAGGGTCGCCGAGGCGCTCAGCCTTCGCGATCTTGGCCCCGACATCGAGGTCGTTTCCGGGGGGACGGCTGGGATGGCGCTCTCGCACTACTTCATGGGCGCCGATAGCGTGGTGGTGGTTGACGCGATCGCCGCGGGCGACACGCCAGGCTCCGTCTACCGCTTCCGGCCAGAGGATGCCGGCATCTTGGAACTGCGCTCGCACACGAGCCATGGGCTGTCGCTGCCCAGCATCATCATGGCGGCCGGCCTGAAAGGGGCACGCCCGAGCGTGCTCGTCTTCGCCGTGCAGATCGGCGACATCACGTGTGGCTTCGACACCCTCACACCCGCGGTCGAGGCGGCCGTCCCCGAAGTCGCCGACATGGTAGCCGAGGAAGCCCAGCGCTTGGCGCTCCTGCCGCTCTAGCGCTTGTGGCGACACGCGTCGCACCCGCGCCTCCGCACAGCCCCGTGCTCGTGGCCTAGCGGGTCGGCCCGAACTCCTGCTCGCACGCAGCGATGTAGTCGCGCAGCACCCGCGGCAACGCCTCGATCGGCCCGGGCGCGGGCATCGGCGCCGAGGAGTACGTCTCCCAGAACAGGACCTGCTCGTCGGGTCGCAGACGTCCCGCGCGCGCGTCCTCGAGCATCGCCGAGAACGCCTTGCCGGTGTACGTCGTCTCGAGCTTGATCCCGGCCTGCTCGGCGAGCGTAAGCGCCTCGCGCGTCTGCGGCGTCACGACGCCATAGCCCGGCTCGAAGAACTCATCGCGTAGCGTGAAGGCGAGATCTTCGAACTCCAGCGCCGGGAAGCTCTCGTCGAGCATCCTGAGCTGCGCAACGGTGGTGGCGGCGAGCAGCCGGGCCGTCTGTTCGCTGGCGACCTCCGGTGGGGTGACGCGGATGGCCTCGACGCGCGTGCTCACGCCGCCGGCCGCAAAGCCGATCGCCAGACCGATCGTCGTGCCGAGCGTTCCGGCCGCCGCGTAGATGATGTCAGGCTGCACGAGGCGCAGGATCGCGGTCCGGGCCTGCTCGGCGACCTCGAGTGCGGCGTTCACGTAGCCGATCGACCCGAGAGCGTTGCTGCCGCCCATCGGGATGATGTAGGGCTCGATCCCGTCGCGAGTCGCAAGCTCGCGGATGGCAGCCACCGCAGCGCGTTTGCCGTCCCAGCCGTCGGTGAGATGCAGCACCGTGCCGAGACCCGCATGTGCGAGCAACGTCGCGGGCGCGTACGGTCCGAGCTCTTGCGGCGAGAGCACGACGTGCGGCTCGAGGCCCACTTGGCGGGCGTACACGGCCGTGGCGAGTGCATGGTTGCTGCCGTAGGCGCCAAACGTCAGAACCGTCTTGACGCCCTTGGCCAGCGCGTCGCCCAGCAGGAAGTCGAGCTTGCGCACCTTGTTTCCGCCGTACAGAGGGTTGGTGAGGTCGTCGCGCTTGACCCACACCGGACCGATCGGCTCGGTCTCGAACCACTGGGCCTCTGGCCACTCGATTGGCGTGGGCAGCACTGCGATTCCGGCCAGCGGCAGGGAGGCCGTGCCTGGGTAGCGCTCGAATAGGGCCAGAGGGCCTTGCGTCATAGCGCGATCTCCTCATGTGGGCGGTTCAGCCGCTGCCATGTTACGCGAAGCACTATGCGCGCGGCGACGCCTAGGCACGACCACGTTGCGTCAGCGTCCGCACGGAGCCGCAACGCCCTCGCCCGCCTCGCACGCTCTCCTATGCCTCGCGCTTACGCACCTGATAGCGGATGACCGTCTTGGGGTTCTTGGCCTCCGGGCGCGACTGGTACTCCTCCTCGTGCGGGCCGGCAATCTCGTAGCCCTGCTCGGCAATGAAGTCGTGAAGGAGTTGGATGGTCGGAGCCTCATCGGCATACGCGCCGATGAAGAGCACCTCGGCGACGGTGCCATACTCCCAGCTTTCGACCACCACGGGCGTCTCCGGGATCCTCTGCGGGACTTCGGTCGTGCCATCGGGAATCACCAGGCCCCACGCCGCCTCCCACTTGTCGCGAGGCACGTTCATCCAGTCCGGGCCGCCGTACCAGCGCGCGCGAGGCGCGGTCACCTTGAACTCGGGGCCGCCAGCCTTCTTGAGCGCAAACTTGAGCCCGTAACCCGCTCCGTAGAGCGCCGGAAACACGCCCGGCGCCACGTCACTCGGGTCGCCCACCGTGTGCACCACCGCCATCGTCACCGCAGGCATCTCGACGATCTGCGGCTGGTTGGGCTTGAGCTTGGGCATCGTTGCCACCTTCCCCCCGTCGTTCCATTCTGCCGATCAGCCCGTCGACCCACCTCACCTCGGCGCCGAGCATCTGCTCGCTGTAGTCGAAGAGCTCGGTCACAAACCAATCCAGCAGCTCTTGCGAGTCGCGCTTGGCCTTCATTCCGGAGAGCCGCTCTGCAAGCTGGGCGCGGTACTCGCAAAGCGCCGCGAGCGCGTCGTCGGGCGACAGCCCGGGCAGGTTGGAGAGCGCCAGCGAGAACGGCGAGCGCATCGCCGGCACCGACAGCGCGTGCAGGCTCGCCGCCTCCCACGCCGAGAACCCAGCGCCCGTGGGCGCATACACCTTGCGCGACGGCCCGCGCTCTCCCGGTTCGTCGGCGCGCGCCTCGACCAGCCCCGCCTTCTCCATCTTGCCGAGCAGGTAGTAGATCGAGCTGAAGCCGACGTCGGTCCATTCGCGCATTCCGCGCGCCACGATGAGCCGCTCGATGTCGTAGCCGTGGCGCGGGCGCTCGACCACAAGGCTTAAGACTGCGAGTTCGGCATCGGTCATGGTAGTGCGACTCCTTCGCGCAAGGCCCTGATGAGCAACCGCTCAGCCCATCCAGCGTACTATTCTATTAGTAGAATACCCAACGGTCCGAGGAGTCCCACGCCCTCTCGCCGCACGATGTCGCTACTCGTACGAGATGGCGTCGCGAACACTGACGCGCGAGGCGTTCCAGGCTGGCAGCAGGCTCGCCAGCACTGAGATCGCCACCACCATCACTAGCCACAGCCCGACGCCGGCCCACGAAAAGTGGAACGCCAGAGGAAGCCCCATGGCCCCGCCCAGAGCGCTGACGAGCCACACCGAGAGCGGGTACGACAGCAGCGCACCCGCGCCCCACGCCATCAGCGCGATCACGACGCCCTCGGTGATGAAGATGCCGAAGATCGAACGGTGCGAAGCACCAATCGAGCGCATGACGCCGATCTCCCGTGTCGACTCGAGCACGTTGATGGTCATAGTGCCGGTCAGCCCGATGATGCCGACCGTCGACAGAATCGCCGCCATGATGACGAGGAACGTCACGAGGATGCCCAGCTGGTTGGCGATCGTCTCTTTGTTGGCCGCCTGCGTCTCGCTTCCCGACGCGGCATAGCCGTCCTTGTCGAGCTTCTTCTCGAGCGCCGTTGCCACTTCTTGTTGCGAGTCCGCCGAGTGGTCGACCGTCTTGACCACCAGCCGAGTGACGCCGCCGCCCGCGTCGATCGCCGAGTCCAGCGCGTCGCGGTCGAAGAAGATGATCGAGCCGCGCATCTGACCGCTCGCGATGCCGACGATCTTCCAGTCCGACTCGGCGTCTCGCATCTTCAGGCGCACCGTGTCGCCGACCGAGAGGTTGGGCTGGTCCTTGATCACGTCGGCGTTGACTACGATCGAGTGCGTGTCGCCGGCCTGAAGCCAGCGCCCGGCGGTGATGGTCGGATTCACGAAGCGGCTCTCCGCCGGCAACCCCACCGCGTAGATGCCCTGCAGCTCGGTGCCGTCTTGGCGCTTCATGCTGGCGCTCGCCTCGACGCGAGTCTCGGTGTCGGTGACGCCTGCGATCTTGCGCGCCTCGCGCTCAAGGGTCGCGCCAGGCTCGGGGCGCGCCAAGAAGACCTGCGCGTCGTAGGACCAGAAGCTAGCGATGTTGTCGACTGTTTGCAACGTGGAGGCGCGCACCGTGAGCACCGCCATGACCACGGCCGATGCGAGGATCAGCGTGGTCAACGTGAGGGCGAGCCGGCCCTTGCGAAGGAACGTGTTGCGAAGCGACAGCGCAACCGGCCGAGGCAATCCGCGCACGAGACCGAGGATGCGGTCAATCAGCCCGTGACCGAAGTTGGGGGAGATCCCCGTTGCGCTGATCGCCGAGACCACGCTCGTGCGTGCCCCGCGAGTGATGGGCACAATCGCGGCCGCAAGCGGCACGAGTACTCCGACTGCAACCTCCAACGCAATGACGTAGGCCGGTGGCTGCCAGTCGATGACGCGGAAGTTCAGCACGCCTGCAGCGTAAGAGATGAACCACCGCCCGGCCCAAAGCGAAAGAGGCACGCCCACGAGCACCGCCAACAGGCCGTAGATCGTCACCATCGCGAGGTACATCCGCGTGACCTGCGACGCTCGCCCGCCCACCGCCTTCATGATGCCGATCTGCCTGATCTGCTGCGCCATGATCGCCGAGACGGTCGTGACCACGAGGAATCCAGAGAGCGCCAACGACAGGACGCCAAGTGCCAGCAGCAGCAGCGATACCGCCTTGAAGATGTCGCCAAGGAAGTGGCTGCCGGGCTTGGGCACCGTGAGCTTCGTGACCGTGACTCCGGCCGCGGACATATCTCGGTCGCGGATGTCGACCGCGATCCGGCTTGCTGCCGCCTGCGACAGTGCTGGGTCGAGCGAGATCGCGAGGTAGTTGTACTTGTCGGGAACCTTGAGCTGGTCCAGCGTGCCCATCGACGTGTAGCCGACCACGGTGTCCGAGAACTGAGTCGGAACTGCGTTGATGTCGTGAGCGAAACCGACGATGCGCAGCTCGGACCGGTTCTTGTCCTCGGTCTCGACCGTGATGGTCTCGCCGATCGAGAACTGCTGCACCTGCAGGGCGCTCTTCTCGAGCACGATCTCGCCAGGGCCCGGCGGCCAGGTGGTCGCCTCTTCCGGCGAGAGCTTCTCCACACGGATGCTGCCGAAGTCGGGAAGCGCCCACACGTCGGCGGTCTGCCAGCCGGCGGTAGAGCTGCTAGGCACGGACTCGTCGGTGTAGCGCACTCCGACATCTCGGCGGGCCTCAGTGGCGATCACGTCGTGCCTGGAGGCTATGCGGCGCAGGAGTGAGGCGTCGAAGTCGCTGGTCGCGAACTGGGCCGATGGCGCGGCGGACGAGAGATAGTCGGTGTCGAACTCCCGGGTGAGCACTCCTCGGCCACCCATGACCACGCCCACGGCGAAGATGCCCACCGCGATGGAGAGCACCACAAGGAGCGTGCGCATCTTGTGGCTGGTGAGGTCACGCCCGACCTTCCGCCAGCGCGGCGGGACCGCCATGGACGCCGTCAGTCCTCGGCGTCGACGTCGGCGTAGTACGCGCCCGCGGGCTCGGCGTGCGACTCCTCGGCCAAGTCCTCGGCGAGCTCGACGGACATGCGGTTGAGGCGCTCCTCGACGATCTCGCCGTCCGAGACGTGCAGGCTGCGGCGCACGCGGGAGGCGATGTCGTTGTCGTGCGTCACCATGATGATGGTCTTGCCCTCGTCGACGAGGCACTCCATGAGGCTGAAGACGGCGTCGGCGGTCTTTGAGTCGAGGTTGCCGGTGGGCTCGTCGGCCGCGATGATCGGCGGGTCGTTGGCCAGTGCGCGTGCGATGGCGACGC
>JARLGT010000100.1 GCA_031292615.1 Coriobacteriia bacterium
CTGGCGGGCACCGGCAACGCCAACCGCGCGCTTCCAGGTGGCTTCCAGCGTCACCAAGTCATTCTCGTCGGTCACGACAAGCTCGGCCCGGGCGAGGCGGCGTGCTCCGTCTGCCACGACGACATGACGCGCAACCCCGGGATGCTCAAAGCGATCGATGGCTCGCTGATCGATATCAAGACAGGCGACATCTCGCTTGTCTGCTACCGCTGTCACGAGAACAAGTACAAGGAGTTCAAAGCCGGCACGCACGGCAAGCACCAGGCCAGTTGCGTTGCGGCCGGGTGCCACGACCCGCACACGCCGGGCTACATATATGCTCCGCCGCTGATGCCGTTCGTGGGCACCGGCTTCCAGTTCAAGGTTCTGCCCACGCGCGAGCCCTTCAAGGCGCTCGCCTCTCCCGCACCCAACCCTCCGGTCACGACGCCATGGTGGTTCGCGGCGATCGCGGCTGTCGGTGTGGTGACGGCGGGCGGGCTTATCGGCATGCTGGCTTCAGGAAGGTTCAAGCGATGAGCCACGAAAATGGTCGCGTCTCGGCGAGCGAGGAAACCGCCGAGTTCAAGGCTACGATCTCTCGGCGGCAGTTCCTCCAGCGAGTGGGCATCGTCGCTGGTCTGGTGGTAGTGGGCGCGATCCCCGCAGTGCTCACCTCGCCGGAGACCCTCCCCTCGGCAGACGGTGCTGAGTCCGGGGCGCCCACGCTCGCCAGCAAGATCAACCCGCTGCAGCACATCATCGACCAGGATCAGCCCGTCAACTACCCGGGCAAGCCCGTCTGGTATGCCGACCCCGCCGGCAACCAGAAGTGGGCGATGGTCATCGACGTGAAGGCTTGCGTTGGATGCCGCAAGTGCGTCTACGCATGCGTCAAAGAGAACAACATCGGCCGCAACTCAGGCTTTACCTACATCAAAGTGCTGGAGATGGAGCCGGGCTCGGTCGACCTGGAGACGTCCAACGCCAACTACACGGAGGGCGGCTCGCCCGACAAGTGGTATCTGCCCGTCCAGTGCATGCACTGTGCGAAGCCCACGTGTGTCTACGGGTGCCCGGTCAAGGCGACGTGGAAGGAGCCCGACGGCATCGTGCTCATCGATTACAACAAGTGCATCGCATGCCGCAACTGCATCGTGACGTGCCCGTACGCCGCCCGCCACTTCAACTGGGTCGACCCAGAAGTTCCCAAGGCCGAGATCAACCCCAAGGTGCCCCTTCAGCAGAAGTCTGGCGTTGTGGAGAAGTGCACGTTCTGCGTCCAGCGCACCCGCAACGGCATGACCACCGCATGCACGGAGGCCTGCCCGGTTGGTGCTCGCAAGTTCGGCGACCTGAACGACCCTAACAGCGACGTTTCGGTTCTCATCCGCACGAGGCGGGCGTTCCGGCTCAAGGAAGACCTCGGCTCCGGTCCCATGATCTGGTATGTGGGGTGACGAGATGACTGATGCAACAGCCAAATCCCGCCCCGGCGTAGTCCGTTTCATCGGCGTGGACTTCGACTTCGGTGCACTAAAGGCCGCCAGCCCGCGCTACTGGACGTGGGTGGGCGTGCTCGGTGCGTTCATGGCAGTGGGTGCCGTTGCGTGGCTCGTGTACATGACGCACGGCGGAGCCGTCATGGCGATGCGCGACGGCACGCCGTGGGGCCTGTGGTTCACCAACTACATGTACTACGTCGGGCTGGCAGCCGGCGGCCTGGTCGTCTACGCCAGCGTGCATCTATTCGGCGCGGAGCAGTTCAGGCCGCTCTCACGCCTGGCCGTCCTGCTCGCCGGCGTCCTGGTCATGCTGGCACTTCTCGGCATCGTGACGGACATGGAGCGGCCGTGGCGAGCCGTCTGGATGCTGCTGACGCCAAACCCCACCTCACCGTTCGTGTATACGGGTAGTGCGGCCAACATCTACATGATCATCTGCTTCGTGGACCTGTGGGTTCTGATCACCGGCAAGGGCGGCCACAAGCTGGCCCTCACGATGACGCTCATCGCGCTTCCGGCGGCCATCTATCTGCACACCACAACGGCATTCGTGCTCTCGATGAACAAGTCTCGCGAGCTGTGGCATTCGGCGATGATGGTGCCGATCTTCTTGACCTCGGCAACGGCGTCGGGAGTATCGCTCCTCTTGATCGTTGCCTACATCGTCCAATCGCTGACGAAGATGAAGTTCAAGCCGAGCATGTTCCGCAGCCTTTCGACGCTGCTCGCAACGGTCATGATCATCGACCTGTTCATGCTCGTGGTCGAGATCCTGTCCATATTCTGGCCCACGTCCGCCGAGCCCGGTCACACCATCAGGATGATGGAGTTCTTCACAGGAACGTACACGTGGTTCTTCGTGCCAGTCCTTGTCTTGGGAGGCACCGCGTTTGCCCTGTTGTCGCGTCGCAAGACCCGACATCTGCCGGCCGTACAGATCACCGCTGCGTCGCTCTATGTGTTCGCCGTGTTCCTCAAGCGCTACTCGCTTGAAGGCATGGGCTTCGTTCGCGACCCGCTGGGTCAGTACATCGGATTGTACGTTCCAAGCGCCGTCGAGATCTTCCTCGCCCTGGGCATTCTGGCGTTCGGCATGTTGCTCGTGACGCTTGCGCTGAAGGTGCTTCCGATCGAGGTGCCGGAGGACGACGGTCACGGCGAGCCTGTGATCGACTACGACGCCGAGTTCAATGCTGCTGCCCGAGCTGAGCTTGAGCCGGAGGTGGCGTCGTGACCGAGGAGACCAGCACAAGACAGAGCAAGAACGCGAATCTGCCCCGCAACCTGTGGTGGATCGTCCTCGGCGTAATCGCAGCGCTGCTCATACTTGGCGTTGTGGTCGCTCTCTACTTCACCGCTCAGCCATCGTACCTATCGCGCTACCCCGCCTATCAGCGCAGCTACTCGACGATGCAGACGTCAAGCCACAAGGGCATGACCTGTGCGCAGTGCCACGTCGACTCCAGCAACGCAGTGGGCTACCGAATCGGGCTTGTGGCCGACTTCTATGTCGGGCTGTTCAGCAAGTCGGATTCGCCGGTGTTCACGAAGCTCGGCGTCCCAACGCGCGAAGCGTGTCTGAGGTGCCACGCCTACGACTGGAGCATGGACGCGGCTCGGACCTCAAAGGTGCCGCACCCGGCGCACCTCCGCGTGATCACGGAGACTCGCGACTGCATGACGTGCCATCGCTGGACCGGTCACGAAGAGACGTACATGCAGCAGCACCAGAGGATGCCGTTCTCGACCGTGTGCGCCTCGTTCGCGTGCCACGTTGGATTCAAGCAGGCGAACGACTGCAAGAACTGCCATCACCAGCTGCAGCAGAGCCTTGGCGTTTGGAAGCAGGATCACCCCAAGGTCGTCCAGGTCGTCGGGCCCAACGCCTGCCTCGAGAAGTGTCACACCGCCGAGCAGTGCCGCACGTGCCATACCACGGGCAAACTGCCTGTATTCGCCAACACCATCGATGCATCGACCGTCACGGCAATCGAGGCCGCGCACGTCAAGAGCAACTGGCTGACACAGCACGGCACGTTCGCGCTCGTAGACCAGTCCAAGTGCATGACCTGCCACGTGACGTTGCAGGAGTGCAAGGACTGCCACGCGAATCGCCCGGCGTTCCACGGCACTGACAACACGGCGTGGATAGGCACCGGGCACGAGAAACTCGCCGGAGATCCGCGACGCTGCTTCGCGTGTCACCAGGCCTCCCAGTGCAACAACTGCCACCAGCAGTTCGGCGCGAAGGTGAAGACGTTCGTCGAGACGACGGTGACCCCCTAAAGTGGCCGAGACCGACAAGATGCCCCCCGACGATATGGGCGCTCCCGCCGAGCCGCTCGAGTCCGGCGAGCCGCAAGCACCCGCACACAAGCGCCGCCGCTTCCCCTGGAAGTCGGCGATCGCGCTGCTCGTCATCCTCGTACTGGTGCTGCCCGTCTACTTCACCCTGCAGCCGAGCTACTACGATCGATATCCTCAGCTGCACAGCCGAATCGACGCGTGGCGCAAGTCAACGCACGCGCGCATCTCCTGCGCACAATGCCACGTCGACCCCGGCCCTGTGGGCTTCCTGACCTTCGCCGCCAAGTCGATTCCGGCCTTCTACTCGCAGCTCATCTTCGGCCCGAGCGACGAGAACCTGCTCTCGGTGCCGGACACCGCGGCGTGCCAGAAGTGCCATACCGACTACCGCGAGGTCTCACCCGCAGGCGACCTGCTCATCCCACACCGGGCGCACGTCGAAGTGCTCAAGATCAAATGCGCCGTGTGCCACAAGAACCTCGTTCACTCGCTTAACGCGGCGGGCTTCAACAAGCCCGAGATGCAGACATGCCTGAGCCTGTGCCACAACGGCGTCAAGGCCACCAACCAGTGCAACAAATGCCACACCCGGAAGCAGGTTCCTCCGAGCCACCTGGCCAAGGACTGGCTGACCGTGCACCCGACCATGGTCGGCAAGATCGACTGTGCGAAGTGCCACGCCTGGGCTCCCAACTACTGCCGAGAGTGCCACTCGCATCGGCCGCCGTCGCATGTTGGCAACTGGAAGCAACTCCACGGGGCGCGCGCCAAGGCGATTGGTACCAAGGGCTGCCTGTTCTGCCACGGCGCCGAGTTCTGCGCGAAGTGCCACTAGCTCTGTCATCGATCCAACCCATCCTCTCGTAAGGAGGAACGGTGCCCGACGAGAACGACATGAAGGACGACAAGCCCCGCGGCGGACGCATCCGACGTGCTTGGCGCATGGAGGCAATCTCCAGCGCTCGTGTCCGCGCTCTCGTGAGGCTCGGCGCGGTCCTCATCGTGTTCGCGATCCTGGTCATCGTACCGGGCTACATCGCCCTGCAGCCGAGCTTCGTCCAGCGCTACTCCAACTTGGCGCCCGAGTACAAGACGTGGTCGACATCGGCACACGCCGACGTCGCCTGTCAGCAGTGCCACATCGCACCGCGTCCGCTCGACCAGACCCTGTACGCCGCAAGGATGGTCGGTGAGTTCTACCTCTCGATCGTCATGCCGAACCGCCAGCCCCATCTCTACCCGGTGCCGGTCAACGCTGCCTGCCAGAGCTGCCACACAGACCTACGCACCGTCTCTCCGTCCGGCGACCTCAACATCCCGCATCTCGCCCATGTCGCCGTGCTCAAGATGCAGTGCGTGAGATGCCACACGTACCTGGTGCACGCCAAGAGCCCTGAAGGGACCAACAAGCCGAGGATGGCGACGTGCCTGACGTGCCACGACGGCAAGGTGGCCAAGAACTCGTGCTCGACGTGCCACACGAACAAGGCGATTCCGCCGAGCCACCAAGCCGCGAACTGGACCATCATCCACCCGCTCATGCAGTCCAAGATCGACTGCAAGCCCTGCCATGCGTGGACTGCGAACTGGTGCGCCGACTGCCATTCTCGCCGCCCTCGTGATCACACCGCCGACTGGCGTACGCAGCACGGCAAGCAGGTTGCCATCCATCGCAACTGCGAGGTGTGTCATACGGCACCGTTCTGCATACGCTGCCACGGCGTTGTGCCGCAGTTGAACTTCAACCCGGCGCTACAACTCGTCAAGTAAGTCGGAACCCCGAGGCGGGTGTGTGCTCGGCGTCACATGATGAAACCGCACATTGTGCGCGAAACCTTCCCCCGGCGTGTCGAGGAGCCGATAGTCGGCCCTGCACGGGGACATAAGGTCGCCCGCGCTCCCCTCAAGGGCGGAGGAGGTGCGAGGCTATGAAGCGATCGCGCAAGAGCGAGGGCTTCACGCTCGTCGAACTAATGGTGGTCGTTCTAGTCATCGGCATTCTGGTGGCCATCGCCGTGCCGGTGTTCAACGCGGCGCGCAGCACGGCGCAGCAGAAGACCTGCTTCGCGAACCAGCGGACGCTCGAAGGCGCTGCGATCAACTACTCGAGCCAATACGGGGCGTATCCGGCGGCCGGTACGGTCGACGCCACACACCCGCTGATCGCAAACGGTTTTGTGAAGGCGCCGCCGGTCTGCCCGCTCGGCGGCCAGCAGTACGCGATGGACGCATCGGGCACCGTTACATTGGCAAGCCTGACCTGCGGTCACCCGCATTACTAACCGCTAGTTGCGTCCACGTCTATGGCAAAGAGAAGGGGGGGGCGGGCGGCCCCCCCCGCCCCCGCCTATTGAAAAAAAAACCTTATCCGAGATCCCGCAGCACAAGGGCCTATAACTTATACCACCCGCCCCGC
>JARLGT010000101.1 GCA_031292615.1 Coriobacteriia bacterium
CCGTCCACAAGGCCAACATCCTGAAGTACTCCGACGGCCTGTACCTCGAAGTCGCTCGCAGGGTCGCTGCCGAGTACGAGGGTCGCATCGAGTTCGAGGACAAGATCGTCGACATGACCTGCATGGGCCTGGTGCTCTACCCCGAGAACTTCGACGTTGTCGTGCTCCCCAACCTCTACGGGGACATCGTGAGCGACCTCGCCGCCGGGCTCATCGGCGGTCTGGGCATCGCTCCGGGCGCCAACATCGGTGCCGACGCGGCCGTTTTCGAGCCGGGGCACGGCTCGGCGCCCAAGTACGCTGGCAAGGACATGGCCAACCCCACCGCCGAGATCCTCACGTCGGTTCTCATGCTGCAGCACCTCGGCGAGCGCGAGGCCGCCGAGAAGATCCTCGCCGGCGTCAAGCAGGTTCTTGCCGAGGGCAAGAGCGTGACGTACGACATCAAGCGGACCAACACCGGGAGCACCGACGGAGCCGTGGGAACGCAGGCCTACGCCGACGCCATCATCGCAACCTTCTAGTCGCAAACGAGGTCGACCCGTGACCACCCCCAGCCTCGACGAGGTCACCAGCCAGCGAAACCGCACCATGCTCATCGCAGGTGTGCTCGCGATTGTTGTGGTGCTTATCGGGGCGGGGGTGGCGCTCGCGATTCTCGCTCACCGGCCCGCGCCGGTGCGTCCGCACATGACCCCCGCACAGGAGACCAGCGCGTCTCCTCAGCCGTCGCTGCTCACGTCGTCATCGCTCGGCGCGACCAGCTCGGTCGTGTCGACGAGCACGTCGAGCACCACTACCGCCACTTCGACTGCGACGACATCGACCGCGGGTCGGGTGGTCCGCTCGGGCCAGATCGCCTATCGGCTGGGCGGGCAGATATGGGTATCCGCCGAGGACGGGACGGGTGCCAAGGCGGTCTATGCATCGGCCGCAGGCGCCTACGCGCTATCTCCAGATGGCAAGACCTTGGTCGTCGCCCCGAGCTCGTCGACGTGCGTGCTGGTGGACACTACGAGCCTGACGCAGGTGCCTATCAGTGGCCCGATCGACCTGCCCGTGTGGTCGCCGGACTCCTCGTGGCTGGCCTACACCGCGCGAACGAGCACCGGAGGCTACGAGGTCCGGCGCATCAACCGCGACGGCAGCGGCGATGCGCGGGTGCTCTCGGGGGCCGCTCGGCCACAGATCGCCCCTGATGGCCAGCGGATCGCGGTCAACCAGTCCATCGACCCCACGTCGACGGACATCCTCAGGGTCTTCGACAACGGCTACAACGGTTCGAAGGTGGTGCGGCCAGTAGCCAACGGCGCGGGCGCGCAGACCTTCGCGTGGGCCGCCAGCGACGTCTTGTACTTCACCAAGGACCGAATCGGCACTGCAGATGGTTGGCTCGGCGTCACCGACAAGGGGATCACGAAGAGTTCGGTGATCGCGACGCTCCCTGTCGCCGATCCCCCAGTGAGCCCGGGCGATCTGTACCCGAGCCCCGACGGTTCCAAGGTGCTCTTGTCGATGACCGGCGACGACGGACACTCGCGTCTCTACATCGCCGATGCATCGGCCAAGAAGATCACGCCGCTGTCCTCGCTCTACGACGAGTATCCCGTCGGTTGGCTGCTCGATGGGACCGCCGTGCTCTTCATCCGAGGCAACGCCATCCAAGGCGAAACCACAGCGCTTTACAGGATGCGTCCCGACAACACCGGGCGCGTCCAGCTCGTGCCCAAGGCGGGACTCTAGGGGCGCTGTCCGGCTGGCATGCACGCGAACAATACCCCCGTCGGTATTCCGCGAGCTCGCTGGGTAGCATCTCTGTGTGACCCTTGGCCCAGGAGGCTCCCCATGCAGATCGATTTCACCCGCCCGACTGACAAGAGCTTCGCCGAAGCGGTCCAGGCCGTCGTCGACGCGGCCGCGCTTCACAGCTTCCGCGTCTCGTTCGTCCACGACGTGGCCAAGACGCTGCAAGAGCGCGGATTCGAGCGCGAACCGCTCACGATCGTCGAGATGTGCAACGCGAAGTTCGCGAGCGAGGTGCTCGCCGAGGACGTGCTGATCGGTCTGATGCTGCCGTGCCCGGTCATGGTCTACGAGCAGGACGGCGACGTGCTTATCTCCACGATGCGCCCCACCGTGATCGACGCGTTTTTCCCAGAGGCCGAGATCACGCATGTCGCTCGAGAGGTCGAGGCGAAGATCTTTGCAATCGTCGAAGAAGCCGCTGGCGTGCCTGGAGCGGCGTAGCTCTGCTCGTGTTACTTCCATGTTGCTCTCGGGTTACTGCGGTTGCCTCGGCAAGTGGGGTTGCGCTAGTATCCGAACCCAATCGAACAACGCACTAGGCGTTGACGGGGAAAGTAGAGGCTAATCCTCGCTTCAGAGAGTCGGGCATAGGTGGAAGCCCGGCGCAGGACGCTTCGAATCTCGCCCCTGAGCCATCCGGTAGAACGGCCGCACAGCTACGCGCGAACGACCTTCGCTAAGCTGTCGGGACAAGTAGGCCGGGTCGGTGGCATCCGTTACCTGCCGTACGAGTGGGCGTCCGCTTCGCAGCTGCAACAAGCTGCCGAGAGTTACGGGCGCCAAGCGGGGTGGTACCGCGGAAGCTGTTGCTTTCGTCCCGGCACGGGGCGTTGCGCTGCGCTTGCCGCGGTTTCTTGTCTCGTGACCCCGCTTCACTACGTAGCCCGCCGACGGTTCTTCGGCGTGTTTTCGCATCTCGTGCGGCTCCGCGTACCGGCAGCCTCCGCGCCCGCAGTGGGAAGGGCAGGGAGATGCAGCTGAAGAGCGACCGCATGAAGGGTGGGCTGTCAAAGGCCCCGCACCGCAGCCTCCTGAAGGCCGACGGCCTGACCAACGAGGAGATCAACCGGCCGCTCGTGGCCGTCATCGGCTCCCAGAACGACATCATTCCCGGGCACCTGATGCTCGACAAGATCGCCGATGCGGTCAAAGCCGGCATCTATATGGCCGGCGGGACCCCGATGCAGATCTCGACCATCGGCGTGTGCGACGGCATCGCGATGAACCACGTTGGCATGCGCTACTCGCTGGTCAGCCGAGAGGTCATCGCCGACTCGGTCGAGATCGCGGTGGCCGCGCACGCATTCGACGCGGTGGTGCTGATCCCCAACTGCGACAAGGTCATTCCCGGCATGCTCATGGCCGCCGCGCGCCTCGACCTGCCGACCGTGGTCATCTCCGGCGGTCCGATGATGGCTGGCCGAGGCCCCAGGGGCGAGGCCGTCGATCTGGACACCGTCTTCACGGCGGTGGGCAAGGTCACCGGCGGGACGATGAGCGAGGAAGACCTGCTCATCCTCGAGGACAACGCGTGCCCCACCTGCGGCTCGTGTGCCGGACTGTTCACCGCCAACTCGATGAACTGTCTGGTCGAGGCGATCGGCATGGGACTGCCTGGCAACGGCACGATCCCCGCCGTCTACTCCGAGCGCATCCGTTTGGCCAAGCACGCAGGCATGCGCGTCATGGAGCTGCTCGAAGAGGGAGTCACCGCTCGGCAGATCATGACCGCCGACGCCATCAAGAACGCGATGACGCTGGACATGGCGTTCGGCGGAAGCTCCAACACGGTGCTGCATCTCACCGCCATCGCGCATGAGGCCGAGGCCGACATCACACTCGACGACTGGGCTGCCGTGAGCGCCCGCACTCCCAACCTCGTACGCATCAGCCCCGCGAGTGAGCTGCACATGGAGGACCTCTACCATGTCGGCGGCATCCCCACGATCATGCGCGAGCTCGACAGTCTGGGCCTGCTCGCTCGCAACGCGATGACCGTCAACGGCCAGACCGCCGGCGAGATTGCTCAGACGGCTCGCCCGGCAGATGGGCGCGTCGTGCACACCACGACCGACCCGTACTACGCCGAGGGTGGCTTGCGCGTGCTGCGCGGCAACATCGCCCCGGACGGCGCAGTGGTCAAGCAATCCGCTGTGCCCAAAGAGATGCGCAAGCTGACTGGCCCGGCCAGAGTCTTCGACTCCGAGGAGACCGCCGTGACGGCTATTCTCGGCGGGAGCGTGGTTCAGGGCGACATCGTCGTTATCCGCTACGAGGGTCCTAAGGGCGGGCCGGGCATGCGCGAGATGCTCACGCCGACCTCGGCGATTGCCGGCATGCCATCGCTTGCCAAGAGCGTCGCGCTCATCACCGACGGCCGCTTCTCCGGCGCCACCAAGGGTCCGGCCGTCGGCCACGTGTCGCCCGAGGCAGCCGCTGGTGGCCCGATCGCGCTGATCGCCGAGGGCGACGCCATCACTGTCGACATCGACGCCGCGACGCTCACGTTGCACGTTGACGATGCCGAACTCGACCGCCGACGCGCCGCATGGACGGCTCCGGCGGCGCGTGTCACCCGTGGTGCGCTTGCGCGCTACGCAAAGTTGGTCTCGAGTGCAGACAAGGGGGCGGTGCTCTCATGAGCGAACGCATGACCGGTGCAGAAGCGCTGGTGAGATCCCTGGAGCTCGAGGGCGTCGACGTGCTGTTCGGATACCCGGGCGGCGTGGTGCTTCCGATCTTCGACGCGCTCTACGACTCCAAGCAGATCCGAACGATCCTACCGCGCCACGAGCAGGGTGCCGTACACGCGGCGGACGGCTTCGCGCGAGCGACCGGCCGCTGCGGCGTGGCGCTCGTCACGAGCGGCCCGGGCGCGACCAACACGGTCACGGGGCTGGCCAACGCGTACATGGACTCGATTCCGATGGTAGTGATCACGGGGCAGGTCGCATCGACGGTCATCGGCACCGACGCGTTCCAGGAGTCCGACATCACCGGCATCACGATTCCGATCACCAAGCACAACTACCTGATCAAGGACGTCGACGACGTTCCACAGGTGCTGCGCGAGGCGTTTCACATCGCAACGACCGGCCGTCCGGGCCCCGTGCTCGTCGACATCCCGGCAGACATCAACAAGCACGAGCTGGACTACGAGTGGCCGGAGACGGTGAATCTGCCCGGCTACAAGCCCACCACCAAGGGGCACAGTCGGCAGATCAAGCAGGCGGCGAGCTACATCGCCCGCGCGAGGCGCCCGCTGCTCTACGCCGGCGGCGGCGTGCTGTCGTCGGGGGCCGCTAGGGAGCTCAAGGAGCTCGCCGAGCTCATGCAGCTTCCCGTGGTCACGACGCTGATGGGCAAGGGTGCGTTTCCTGAGGACCACCACCTGTTCATCGGCATGCCAGGCATGCACGGCGCCAAGTACACCAACTACACAATCACCGAGACCGACCTCTTGATCGCCGTTGGCGTGCGCTTCGACGACCGCGTGACCGGCAAGCTCTCGGCGTTTGCGAGCAAGGCCAAGGTCATCCACGTCGACATCGACCCCGCCGAGATCGGCAAGAACAAGGCCGTCGACGTGCCCATCGTGGGCGACGCCAAGCCAGTCCTCGCCGGTCTGGTCGCCGAGCTGCGCAAGACCGGCGCCGAGCCCAAGACCGAGGCGTGGATGCACGCGATCGACGACTGGCGCAAGCAGTTTCCGCTGCACTTTGGCGCGTCTGACGAGGTCATCTTGCCGGAGTTTGCGGTTCAGACCATCGAGCGCATCACGGCCGGGAGCAAGCGCATCATCTGTACCGAGGTGGGGCAGAACCAGATGTGGGCCTGCCAGTACACACGCATCACCGAGCCGCGCACGTGGGTCTCGTCCGGGGGCCTGGGCACGATGGGCTTCGGCCTGCCGGCCGCGATGGGCGCCAAGCTTGGAATGCCGGATCACCTCGTCATCGATATCGCCGGCGACGGCTCTATCCAGATGAACAGCCAAGAGATGGCGACCTGCAAGATCAACGACATCCCCGTCAAGGTGGTCGTGCTGAACAACGGCTACTTGGGCATGGTCCGTCAGTGGCAGGAGCTGTTCTACGGCGAGCGCTACTCGGCGTCCGTGCTCGACCAGGACTGCCCGGACTTCGTGAAGCTCGCCGAGGCGTACGGATGGCTGGGTCTGCGCGTGAGCGATCCAGCCGACCTGGAGGCCACGCTGAAGCAGGCGTTCGAGTACGAGGGGCCCGCACTGGTCGATGTGCGCGTCTCGCGTCTCGAGTGCGTCTTCCCGATGGTCGCACCCGGCGGCTCGATCGACGAGATGTTGGGCGGCGTGCCGGGATGCCCGGTCTCCGAGATGCTCGACGACGACATGCTTGAGGAGGTGTGGGAGTAGATGATGCACCACACACTATCGGTGCTGGTCGAGAACAAGCCTGGCGTGCTCACGCGCGTCACGTCGCTGTTCGCTCGGCGAGGCTTCAACATCGACTCGCTTGCGGTGGGTCCCACCGAGGACCCCAGGCTTTCGCGCATCACGATCGTGGTGAGCGCCGAGGACACGCCGCTCGAGCAGATCACCAAGCAGCTGCACAAGCTCATCAACGTGATCAAGATCCAAGACCTCGACCCCGCCGAGTCTATCGACCGCGAACTGGTGCTGTTCAAGGTCAACGCGGCCTCCGAGAAGCGCCACGAGATCATCGAGATCGCCAACGTCTTTCGCGCCAAAGTCATCGACGTCGGCCGCAACTCGCTGACGATCGAGGCGACCGGCTCGCCGGACAAGATCCAAGCGATGGAGGACCTCTTCCGCGCCTACGGCATCAAGGAGCTCGCGCGCACTGGCAAGATCGCGCTGTCACGCGGCTCTCGCGAGAGTTAACACCCCCAACACACGCACTGCGCACGGCACGGGTAGGACCCAAGGCACGACACGAATCCGCTTGAGCACCACCACGAGGGAAGGCGAATAGAATGGCGACGATCTACTACGAGAAGGATTGCGACAAGTCCATCATCCTGGGCAAGAAGGTCGCGATCATCGGCTACGGCAGTCAGGGTCATGCACACGCACTGAACCTGCACGACTCGGGTGTCGACGTCCGCGTCGGCCTTCGTCCCGGCTCCAAGAGCATCGACAAGGCCAAGGAAGCCGGCCTGAAGGTACTGACGCCTCGCGAAGCGGCCGCCGAGGCCGACCTCGTCATGATCCTGGCGCCCGACGAGCTGCAGTCGCATATCTACTACAGCGAGATCCACGAGTCGATGACGGCGGGCAAGGCGCTGGCCTTCGCGCACGGCTTCAACATCCGCTTCGATGCGATCGTGGCACCTGAAGATGTCGACGTCATCATGATTGCCCCCAAGGGCCCGGGCCACATGGTCCGTCGCGTCTACACCGAGGGTTCGGGCGTCCCGAACGTCATCGCCGTTCACCAGGACGCCACCGGCACGGCCATGGAGCTCGCGAAGTCCTACGCATGGGGCATCGGCGGGTCGCGTGCCGGCGTCATCGAGACCACGTTTGCCGAGGAGACCGAGACCGATCTCTTTGGCGAGCAGGTCGTGTTGTGCGGCGGCCTGACCCACCTGATCCAGGCCGGTTTCGACACGCTGGTCGAGGCTGGCTACCAGCCCGAGATCGCCTACTTCGAGTGCCTACACGAGGTCAAGCTCATCGTCGACCTGATGTTTGAGGGCGGCATGGCCAAGATGCGCGACTCGATCAGCAACACCGCCGAGTACGGCGACTACTACACGGGCCCCAAGATCATCACCGACGACACGCGCGAGGCGATGGCCGAGGCGCTGTGGAACATCCAGAACGGCGGCTTTGCTCGCGACTGGATTCTCGAGAACAAGGCCGGTCAGCCGTGGTTCAAGTCGATGCGCCGCATCCACGCGGACGCCTACGTCGAAGAAGTCGGCGCTGAGCTGCGAAGCATGTTTAGCTGGATCAAGAAGGACGCTTAGGGACGCGGGCGCAGCCCGCGCCGCTCAGCGTCTCGCCAAATTGAGCAGACGCCTTCGGCGCAGCTCATTTGGCGAACGCGGGAATGCCGGATGCCTGGACTACTTAGGGAGTACTACGATGCAGAAGAAGTACCTGATGACCCCGGGGCCGACCCCGGTACCGGCCGAGGTCATGCTCAAGATGGCCGCGCCGATCATTCACCACCGCACGCCCGATTTCTCGGCGGCGTTCGCCGAGGCCATCACCAACCTGAAGTACGTCTTCCAGACCGAGGCCGACGTACTGCTCTTTGCGTGCTCCGGTACCGGCGTCATGGAGTCCGCGATCGTGAACTGCTTCTCGGCCGGTGACACCGTCATCGTGTGTCGCAACGGCAAGTTCGGCGATCGCCAGAAGAAGATCGCCGAGGTCTACGGCCTGAACGTGGTCGACCTGCAGTACGGCTGGACCGAGGTCGTGCGTCCCGCTGATGTGGCCGCCGCCCTAGCCGAGCATCCCGAGGCGCGCGGCGTGATCGTCACGCAGTCCGAGACCTCGACCGGAGTGCTCAACGACGTCGAGGCTATCGGCAAGATCGTCGGCCCGATGGAAGAGGTCGTGCTCATCGTCGACTCGATCACCGGCATCGGTGCTGTCGAGTGCAAGACCGACGAGTGGGGCCTGGACGTCGTGATGACCGGCTCGCAGAAGGGTCTCATGCTCCCGCCGGGCCTGGCTGCCTGCACGGTCTCCAAGAAGGCATGGAAGGCGTACGAGAGAAGCACCCTGCCGAAGTTCTACTTCGACTGGATGAGCTATCAGAAGAACGTCGCCAAGGACACGACGCCGTTCACGCCTGCGGTCACGTTGGTTCTCGGCCTCAATGAGTCGCTCAAGATGATTCGCGAAGAGGGCCTGGACAACGTCATCAAGCGTCACTCTAAGCTCGCCGAGGCCACCCGCAAAGGTGCCGAGGCACTCGGCATGAAGCTCTTCGCGCCGGCCGAGGGCCGCGGAAGCGCCGTCACGCCGGTCTGGGTGCCTGAGGGCATCGACGGCAAGAAGATCGTCAGCGTCATGAAGAACAAGTACGGCGTCACCATCGCCGGGGGTCAGGACGACTACGTGGGCAAGATCATCCGCATCGGTCACCTCGGCTACTTTGGCGAGTTTGACATCATCACCACGCTCGCGGCGCTCGAGATGACGCTCGCCGAGTTGGGTTACGAGTTCACGCGTGGCGCCGGAGTCACCGCCGCCGAGACCGTCTTCATGGAAGGGTAGGGGCAGCATGAAGGTACTGGTTGCCGAGCAGATCGCCGCAAGCGGCATCGAGCTCCTCAAGGAAAAGTTCGAGGTCGACGTCAAAACCGATCTGACGCCCGAAGAACTCGTCGCCGAGATCGGCGCCTACGATGCGCTCATCGTGCGTTCGGCCACGCGTGCAACGCGCGAGGTCGTTGAAGCGGGCAAGAACCTCAAGATCATCGGCCGGGCGGGCGTGGGCGTGGACAACGTCGATGTCGATGCTGCCACCGAGCGCGGCGTCATCGTGTGCAACGCGCCGACGTCTAACATCATCTCGGCCGCCGAGCAGACGCTCGCGCTCATGCTCGCGGTCGCACGCAAGACGCCGCAGGCCAACGCGAGCATGCACCAGGGCAAGTGGGAGCGCTCCAAGTTCACTGGCGCCGAGCTCTACGAGAAGACTCTGGCCGTGGTCGGTCTCGGCCGCATTGGCTCGCTGGTCGCCGAGCGCGCCCGCGGCTTCGGGATGAAGCTCGTCGGCTACGACCCGTATACCTCCGAGGAGCGCGCCGCCAAGATGGGCGTCACCCTCTTCGACTCCGTCGACGAGATGTTGCCGCTGGCCGACTTCATCACAGTTCACCTGCCCAAGACCAAGGACACCATCGGCATGTTCGGCGCCGAGCAGTTCGCGAAGATGAAGGACGGCGTGCGCGTGGTCAACACGGCGCGCGGCGGCATCTACCAGATTCCGGCGCTTGCCGACGCCATTCGCAGCGGTAAGGTGGCCGGAGCCGGTATCGACGTCTTCGAGGTCGAGCCGTGCACTGACTCGCCGCTCATCGAGTTCGACAACGTAGTGCTCACGCCGCACTTGGGTGCCAGCACCGCCGAGGCGCAGGACCGCGCCGGCGAGCAGATCGCCGAGTTCGTCGCGCTGGGCCTTGAAGGCCGGATGGTCCCCACGGCGGTCAACGTAGCACCGGTGTCGCAGGAGGTCATGGAGAAGGTCGGCCCCTACATCGACCTGGCGCAGGACCTCGGTACCGTGCTCGCGCAGCTCGCGCGCGGCGGCGTAGAAGAGCTCGACGTGCTCACCATCGGTGCGCTGGCCGACGACGACACGCGTATCGTGCGCACGGCTGCGATCAAGGGCCTGCTCACCCGCGCGAGCGACGAGGGCGTCAACTTCGTCAACGCGGAGTACCTCGCCGAGCAGCGCGGCATCGCCATCACCGAGACCAAGCGCGCCGAGACGCACGACTACGTCTCGATGCTGGTCCTGCGCTCGGCCACACCGCACGGCCCCGTTGAGATCGGCGCCGCGCTCATCGGCAAAGGTGACGAGCCGCGGGTCGTGTCGCTGTACGGATACGACCTGGACATGTCGCTCTCCAAGCACATGGCGTTCTTCGTCTACCCCGACCGCCCGGGCATGATCGGCAAGGTCGGCACGATCCTTGGCGACGCGGGCATCAACATCGCGGCCATGCAGGTCGGCCGCAAGGAAGCTGGCGGGCAGGCGCTCATGGCGCTCAACGTCGACGCAACGCTCTCGGTCGAGCTGCTCGAGGAGATCACCGCCAAGGCGGGCATGAACGACGCTTGGTACGTCGAGATCTAGGTGACATCACGTGGCTGAGTACGTGACATCGATCGAAGAATGCGCTCGTCGGGTACGCCTGACGACGGGTGTGCGACTTAGCGGGCCGACAGCCTCACGGTGAGGCTGTCGGCGCGCCGGGTCCTGACACGCCACTCGTTTTGAGACGGAGCACCCCATGAGCGAGAAAGTACGCATCTTCGATACGACCCTGCGCGACGGCGAGCAGTCGCCGGGCGCGTCCATGAACACCGAAGAGAAGCTCGAGATCGCGCGCCAGCTGGTGCGCCTCGGCGTCGACGTGATCGAGGCCGGCTTCCCGGTCTCGAGTCCCGGCGACTTCGAGAGCGTTCAGCGTATCGGCACCGAGGTCGGTGACGCAGCAATCGTGTGTGGACTCACGCGCGCGGTCACCAAAGACATCGACGTTGCTGCCGCCGCGCTGGCTACTGCCAAGCGCCCGCGCATCCACACCGGCATCGGCGTGAGCGAGAGCCACCTGCAGGACAAGCTGCGCATCTCGGGCGAGGAAGCCATCGAGCGCGCGGTAGCCGCGGTCAAGTATGCGCGGAACCTCGTCGACGACGTCGAGTTCTACGCCGAGGACGCTGGCCGAGCCGTACCGGAGTTCCTCTACCGCATGATCGAGGCCGTTGTCGCCGCAGGTGCGACCACCGTCAACATCCCCGACACCACCGGCTATACGCTGCCTGCCGAGTTTGGGCGACTGATCGCAGGTTTGGGCGACCACGTGGCTGGCATCGAGAACGTCATCATCTCCGTGCACTGCCACAACGACCTGGGCATGGCGACCGCCAACGCGCTGGCCGGAGTCGCCGCCGGTGCGCGGCAGGTCGAGTGCACGATCAACGGCTTGGGCGAGCGCGCCGGCAACACCGCGATGGAGGAGGTCGTCATGGCCATCCGCCAGCGCGGCGACCTGATCGGCGGCGTGCACACGGATATCAACACGCGCGAGCTGATTCGTACGTCTCGGCTGGTGTCGAGCATCACCGGAATCTTGGTGCAGCCCAACAAGTCGATCGTCGGCGCCAACGCGTTCGCTCACAGCAGCGGCATCCATCAGGACGGCGTGCTCAAGGAGCGCTCCACCTACGAGATCATCGACCCGGCCGACGTCGGCGCGGGTGGCTCGGCGATCGTGCTGACCGCGCGCAGCGGGCGTCACGCTCTCAAGCACCGGCTCGAGGAGCTGGGCTACACGCTGCCCGACGATGAGTTCGAGCGCGTACACACCGCCTTCCTGGCTCTGGCCGACAAGAAGAAGGAAGTGTTCGACGAGGACCTCGAGGCGCTGGTGGGGGAGAGCGAGCGCACCGTCAACGAGGTCTACCACCTCGAGCAGATCCACTTCACGAGCGGCGAGCCCGGCATTCCGACGGCGACGGTCGAGTTGATTCGAGCTGCAGACGGCGAGCACCTCATCGACTCGAGCCACGGCACTGGCCCGGTCGACGCGGTGTACAAGGCGATCAATCGCATCGTCGACGTCCCCAACGAACTGTCCGAGTTCAGCGTGCAGGCCGTCACCCGCGGCATCGACGCCTTGGGCGAGGTTACGATCCGCGTCACGAGCCCTGACGGCCGGGTATTCACGGGCCGCGGAGCGCATTCAGATATCATCGTCGCATCCGCCAAGGCGTACACCAACGCGCTGAACCGCCTGCTGTTGGCCACCGTCCGCTCGGTTGAAGAGGAGCTCTGATCCCTCGCACGTCCGCTAGCTTCGAGGCGAATCGGCGCGGGCCTGCGCCCGTGGCCGCACCCAGCGAAGCGGACAAAGCGGGGTGTCTGGTCCGGGTACATCGCCAGCAGGTCCGCTGCGGGCCGACCGGCGGTCGTTTCGGGAATCCGCCCGGGGTTTCCGAGCGGCGCGCGATTCGCTTTGGGAGCATGTCTGCGTCAGCGTGCCTGCGATCGTCGGAGTCTGTCGGGATGAGAAGGAGTTTGTCAGAGTGACCCGCCCGAGCAGCAAACGTGTGGCAACCGCGGGGCCGATTCCGGCCACCCACGACCTCGCGTACCGAGCGGGCAGGGGTCTGTTCATCGCTGCGATTGTCCTGACGCCGCTCGTCTTAGGCCTTCTGCCCGCCCAGTTTGGCGCTGTCGCCGCATACCGCGCGTTCGACCCCGTCGACCTGCCCAAGATTGCCGCGTTGCTCGTCTTGGTGGGGGCGTCCTTCGCGGCGTGGTGCGTAAGCGTGGTCCGAGGAGCCGCTCAGCCGTTCTGGCATCGCGCATTGTGGGGAATCTTCGGGCTTATTGCGTGGGCGAGCGTCTCAACCGTGTTCTCCGCGAGTCGCGCGCTTTCGGTATGGGGCGTCTACGATAGCAACGAAGGCCTCGTGGCCATGTTCGCTTTCGGCGTCGTCGCATTCCTGTGCGTCCAGTACGCGCGATCGATGCGTGACCTGCAAGTTCTGCTGGCCGCCGTTGTGTCGGCCGGGGTGCTGGTTGCCCTGTACGCCGCCGCGCAGTTCTTTGGGGTCGACCCGCTGCAATGGGCGGGCGAACTCGGGCGCGCCTTTTCTACGTTCGGCAACGCAGACGTGCTCGGCACCTACCTCGTGTTTCCGTTCGGGTGCGCGCTTGCACTCGCGCTCAGCGCGGCCGACCGCCGAGGTCGGGTCTTGGCGTGGATCGCGGCTGCCGTCATCGCGTTTGCGCTCTACGCGACTGGTACTCGCGGCGCGTGGCTCGGCGCTCTTGCGACAATCGGCTGCGTTGCGGTGCTCTCGTGGAGCGGTTGGGCCGCGATGCGGCCCGCGCGTCGTGCCGCTCTGGTCGCGGGCGTCGTTGCGCTGCTGGGCGTCGTCGTCACGGCCGTGGTGTTCACTCGTCCGCGGTCGGCGACGAGTTCCCCCAACATGGCGGTGCTGCTATCCGACCTGAGCAACGGTCGAACCGCAATTTGGTCCACGGCCTGGCGTGCTTTCGCTGCTCGCCCGATCACGGGCTGGGGACCCGATGCTTTCGAGCGGGCGTTTCAGTTCGCGGTGCGTGCCGACTGGTTCTCGGTGACGCAGGGCATCGAGGTCCCGCACAACGCCCATAGTCTCCTCGTTCAGACGCTCGTTACGCTCGGCCTGCCGGGCCTGCTCATCCTCGTCGGCACGCTTGGCTATGTTTGGGTGAGCGGCTACCGCTCGATTCCTACCAAGTCCGGACCGGCGCGCGGCGTTCAACTTGGCCTATGGGCAACCTTCGTTGGGGCCGTCGTGGCGCTCTCTGTAGCCGTGACGCTTGGTGCGGTCACGGTCTGGCTGTGGCTTGTTTTGGGTCTGCTCGTCGCGTCGTCGGCCACTGCAGCATCTGTGCGAGTACCCAAGCCCGTGGTCGCCGCCGGTGTTGTGCTTGGCGTTGGCGTCGCGATTTGGAGCTCCACGTGGCTCGTCGCTGACGTGCAGGTCGGCTACGGGATGAACCTTGCTCCTGGTCCCGAGCAGATCGCCACGCTTGCAGCGGCGTCGCGACTGAACCCGCTCGTGATCAACTACCGCTGGATCGCTGCCGAGTCGTACGTGTCGTCCGCACTCGCCGCGCAGAAGGCGGGTGCGACACCTTCGCAGGTCGACTCCATGATCGCCCAGTCATTCCCCGCGTATGAGGATGCTCTCGCGGCCGATACCACGAACGCCCTCGTGCGTACGGCATACGCCAATGTGCTCGTCGGCTATGCCGCCCGGCACCCAGAGACCAACGCTGCACAGCGTGCAGTCGCCGTCGCAGGGGAGGCGGTGGCGCTCGCACCCTACAACCCTGCAACGCTTGCGGCCCTCGCGCGAGCGTATCGAGTATCCGGGCAGCTCGCCAAGGCCGAGGAAACTGCCCGACTTGCCCGTTCCATCGCCCCCGAATACTCTAGTCAGACGCTCGGCACGCTTGGGCAGGGTGCCCAACCGACGCCCTAGCCACTGGCAAGTACGTTTGCGTACGACGAAGCGAAAGGTTCTCCATGACCCGCCCAATGACCATCACCGAGAAGATCCTCGCCGCGCATTCCGGTCTACCTGAGGTTGAGCCTGGGCAGTTGATCAACTGCAAGCTCGACATCGTGCTGGCCAACGACGTGACGGCGCCCATCTCCATCAAGGAGTTCGCCAAGATCGGCGTGCCCAAGGTGTTCGACCCGACCAAGATCGCCCTGGTCCCCGATCACTACACGCCCAACAAGGACATCAAGTCCGCCGAGCAGGCCAAGATGGTGCGCGACTTCGCGCACGCCCAGGGCATCACGCACTACTACGAGATCGGCTGCATGGGCGTCGAGCACGCACTCCTGCCCGAGCAAGGCGTGGTCGGTCCCGGCGACGTGATCATCGGCGCCGACTCGCACACGTGCACCTACGGAGCGCTCGGGGCATTCGCCACAGGGGTCGGCTCCACCGATGCTGCGGCGGGCATGGCTACGGGCGAGGCCTGGTTCAAGGTGCCGGCGAGTATCAAGTTCAACTTGACCGGTAGACTTGCGCCATGGGTGGGCGGCAAGGACATCATCCTGCACATCATCGGCATGATCGGCGTCGATGGAGCGCTCTACCAGGCGATGGAGTTCACCGGCGAGACGATCGAGGCACTCGGCATCGAGGACCGGATGACCATCTGCAACATGGCGATCGAGGCCGGTGGCAAGAGCGGCATCATCGCAGTCGACGACGTCACGCGTGCCTATATAGAGGGACGATTCGAGCGCCCGTCGGTCGAGTACTTCAGTGACCCGGATGTCGAGTACGCCGAGGTGTTCGAGATCGACGCCTCGGCCATCGTTCCCACGGTCGCGTTCCCGCATCTGCCGAGCAACACCCGTCCTGCCGCCGACAGCCGCGACATCTGGGTCGATCAAGTCGTTATCGGGAGCTGTACGAACGGGCGCATCGAAGACTTGCGAATCGCCGCCAGTGTTCTGAAGGGCCGCAAGGTCCATGAGGGCGTTCGGCTGATCGTCATTCCCGCGACGCAGGAGATCTACAGGCAGGCGATGCACGAGGGGCTTTTCGATGTCTTCCTGGATGCCAACGCTGCGGTCTCGACGCCTACGTGCGGTCCGTGCCTGGGTGGGCACATGGGAATCCTGGCCGCCGGGGAGCGCGCGTTCGCGACGACAAACCGCAACTTCGTCGGCCGGATGGGGGACCCCACGAGCGAGGTATACCTCGGGTCGCCCGCAATCGCCGCCGCAACCGCCGTGGCGGGGCACATCGCCCTGCCGGACGACCTGGGTTAGGGAGCAGACGCAACCATGAAGTTCACTGGAACCGCACACCGCTACGGCCGCGACATCGACACCGACGTGATCATCCCGGCCCGCTATCTGAACACATCCGACCCCGCTGAGCTCGGCAAACACTGCATGGAAGACCTCGACGCCGAGTTCGTGGACAACGTGCGTCCGGGCGACATTCTTGTCGCCGACGAGAACTTCGGCTGCGGATCGAGCCGCGAGCACGCGCCGATCTCGATCAAGGCCGCCGGAGTGTCGGTCATCATAGCGAAGAGTTTCGCGCGCATCTTCTATCGCAACGCGATCAACACCGGTCTGCCCATCATGGAGGCACCGGATGCCGTCGACGGCATCCGGAACGGCGACAAGGTCATCGTGGACGCCGACACCGGAACGATCACCAACGAGACGACGGGTGCGGTGTTCACAGCACAGCCGTTTCCCCCGTTCATCAAGGACATTATCGAGACCGGCGGGCTCGTCGAGTCGATCAAGTCGAAGCGCGGCTGATTGGCGGCGACTCGGGCGGATGTTGCTGCATGGTTTATTTGTGAGTATCGCGAAAGTGCATTCACGCGCCTTCGCCCACCATGTAGTATGCCGTTCGCAAGCCGTGCCCATATTTCCTAAGGATTCTTTACCGATGGCCGTGCTTGGCGTGTGGTTTGCACCGCATGGTCGTTGTTGTTAGGGTTCATTGCGTTTGCGCCACAGCGCGAGCGTTCAGCAATGAGTATGGAGGATTTCATGCAGGAATCGGGGCCCACATCGCCCGCCGCCAAGCAGCCAAATGCAGCCCGTCCCGGGCGTAACCCCGATCCGGTCGTCCGTTGGCTCACGCTTGCGATCGCGGGCGTAGTCATTCTCTGGCTCGTCGGGATTCTGTCCGCGATGATGTTTGGACTGCTCTCGCCGGCCAACGCGCCGCGTACGTCTGCCGAGCGCGACCTCAGGGTCCTCGCCGCGGAGACCCAGAGCGGCAAGGCCACGACTCAGACGTACGCGCAGTACGTCAGCACGCTCATAAGTGCGGGCGAGCTGAACAAGGCGCAGCAGGCCCTCGACGAGGCGTTGGCGACGGCCAAGACGGACAGGTCGTTCCTCTACGCACAGCAGGCGGACCTCGCTCTGGCGCGCAAGGACTATCAGGGAACGGTTACCGCGGCCAACACGGCCATGGCCGAGGCAGAGAAAGAACTGAAGGCCTTCATGGCCAACAACGTGAAGAACAATCGTGCTCCGACGGCCGGCGCGACAGTGCCCACGTCCTTTGCGGATGCGGCGCTCGCCAAGGCCCAGGCACTCTACGCGTCAAAGGATTACAAGGGCGCGATCGCAGCGTTCGACGTCTACTTGAAGCAGTCGCCGACCGATTCGGACATCCTCGTCGAGCGTGCGCAGATCAAGCTGCTCGTCGGCGACAAGGCGGGTGCAGCCGCGGACTACCGCGCAGCGCTCAAGTACATTCCTGACTACCAGCCTGCGCTGGATGGACTGAAGCAGATCGGAGCGGCTAAATGAGCGAGACCGCGACCCAAAACGACGACCAGCAGGCTTGGCGAGAGGCTGACCGTCGGCGCATCCAGCGCACGAGGCGCACCCTCGTCGCTGTGCTCGTGGTCCTAGTCATTCTTCTGTTGATCGCCAGCTACGCGCTCGTGCAGATCTTCCAGCCCCCGGGTCGGATCGCCACGACCCAAGAGGCCCAGGGAGTCACGTGGGTTCGGTCTATCTACGGTTGGGGCAACGGCCCGGACCAGCAGTTCTGGGGTCCTCAGGGTACGGCGATCGGTCCTGATGGCACTATCTGGGCGACCACTCAGGGGCAGAACCGCGTCGTAGGATTCAACCCTGACGGATCGTTCAATGCCATGTTGTACCAAGGGCCTGCAGGCGACCCGAAGTATCCAAACGCATTCACGTTCCCGGTTGCTGTGGCCGTCGATCCGGCTGGCCTGATCTACATTGCCGACCAGCCGAGAAGCACGGTGTGGGTCGTCACCCGCGACAACAAGATCGTGCGCAGCATCTTCGTACCCACGCCGTCGTCCCTTGCGGTGACCAACAACCGCCTGGTCGTGGGCTCGGCGTCTGGGTTCGTGATCATGACTCCGAGCGGACAGGTCGTCAAAGTCCTCGGTACGCAGGGAAAGGGCATCGATCAGTTCCAAGGCGTCCGTGGCGTGGCCATCGGCAACGACGGCACGATCTACGTGGTCGACCAGTACAACAACCGCGTCAGCGCTTACGACACCAACGGTAAGCGCAAGTGGATCGTCAACACGGGCAGTCCTGGCAACAAGAAGCAGGTAAGCGCGAGCACTGTCGCTACCACCTCCGGTCAGCCTGCGAACATGCAGATACCGGCGGGTCTCACCATCGATGGCGCAGGGCGCCTGGTTATCGCCGACCCGTTCGGCTTCGACCTTACGGTCCTAAGCTCGAAGGACGGCAGGCTCATCGCGAAGTACGGTGCTCCTGGAACCATCGACGGTCAGTTCGTCTACCCGAGTTCAGTTGCGTACGACTCGTTCCGCGACTGGTTCGTGGTGGCCGATACCCAGAACGCACGTCTGCAGATCATCCGAATCCCGAACTCCGGCGGATCTGCCGGCGCCTCCGTCAGCCGAGCCCTTTCCGGTCCGCTACGCGCATGCATCATTCCGCTACTGCTCATCATCCTTGCGATCATCGCCGGGATTATCTACCGCATCGTGAAACGGCGCAGGAAGAAGCGCGCTTTGACGGCTGCCACGCCCAGTGCCGAGCAGCCCGATGAGGAGTAGCCGATAGGGCGCATTCGGCCATGTTTTGTGCTTGACCGTCGCCTTAACAAAGCGTAATCTTCGTGATGGACTTTGTTGAGAACATGGCCGAGCGACCCCTTCATCTGGCCTAATAATTGCTTACGTACGTGTGAAGATTGTGTGTGGATTGAGCGAGTTGATCGCCACGTGAGAACCGATAGGTTCCAAGACGGGGCTTTGAACTGAAATCCATCTCGGAGAGGAGGTGCTTTCATGAATGAGATGACCAACAACAAGGAAACTATTCTAGGAGGATCTGTGAAGAAGACTCTGCTCGTCGCGGCTCTCGTGGCGATGCTCGTGTTCGCCTTCTCCGGCGCTGCCTTCGCCGCAGGAATCAACCACTCCGGCCAGCAGCGCCTCGGTGCTGCCGCCACGGCTCCGGCCAACGGCTACAACCAGGACGGCTCTCCCAACCTCGCCATCCCGGGC
>JARLGT010000102.1 GCA_031292615.1 Coriobacteriia bacterium
CCGCGCTAGCGACGGGAACCCCCGAGCTTACCCCCGCTTCCAGCGCCTCGACCCTCTCCGCGAGCGCCTCGAGCGTCATCTCCCCTTGCGGCCGCGCCATGCGAGTCAGCGCCACCTCAAGGGACAGCCGCTGGTCGCTGCTCCACCGCATCTCGGCGCCAAGCTCGCCGAGCAGATCGAGCACGCGCGAGAGCCGGTCGGGGCCGCCGAACTCGGCCGTCTGCGCCGAGAGTTGTGCGAGCTCGTCGGAGCCGGCGTCAACGACGCCTTGGCCGTCACCGACGGCGGCGATTACGTACAGGTTGCGGACGTGGCCCGTCAGCTCGCGAACGAACTCGGCCAGGTCGGTGCCTTCCTCGGCGAAGCGCGCCACCCAGCGGAACAGACCCGCGATATCTCGGCGGGCGATCAGGCCAGCAATCTCGAACAGCTGTGCCGTGTCGACCTCGCCCAAAAGTCCCTCGACATCGTTCAGGCCGATGTGGCCGGCCGTGAACGAGGCGAGCTGCTCGAGCGTGGTGATGGCGTCGCGCATCCCGCCCGCGGCGTGGCGCGCGATAAGCGTGAGCGCGGCGTCGGGGACGTCGAAGCCTTCACCATCGGCGATCACTCGCAGGCGACCGGCGATGTCGTCGATGCTGATGCGCCGGAAGTCGAAGCGCTGGCAGCGCGACTGGATGGTCTCGGGCACCTTGTGCGGGTGGGTAGTGGCCATGATGAAGACGACGTGGCTCGGCGGCTCTTCGAGCGTCTTGAGCAGCGCGTTGAACGCCGCCGTCGAGAGCATGTGGACCTCGTCGATGATGTAGACCTTATAGCGCCCACGCTGCGGCGCGAAGTTCACGCGGCCGATGATCTCCTCGCGGACGTTGTCCACCCCAGTGCGCGATGCCGCGTCGAGCTCGTAGACGTCTGGGTGACGACCCTCGGCGATCTCGATGCAGTCGTCGCAGGTGCCATCGGGCTCGCCCGTGGGGCCTTTCTCGCAGTCCAGCGCCTTGGCCAGAATGCGGGCGGTCGTGGTCTTGCCGGTGCCGCGCGGGCCTGTGAACAGATAGGCGTGGGCGACCGTGCCGTCGGCCACAGCGTTCTTCAGCGTGCGCTCGATATGCTCCTGGCCGACGACGTCGCCGAAGGTCTGCGGGCGGTACTTGCGATAGAGAGACTGGTGCGCCACAAGGGGCCTTTCGCTACGAGCGTGGAATCCGCCGAGAAGTATACAGTCCGAGGCCGACATCGGAGCGACTCGCTCGCGGCGCCTAGGTGACGATGCCGGCGAAAGGGTATCGTTGCCGAGGCTGGCGAGCTCGACACCGAGGAGGCAACCCGCGTGACAGATCTGCGCCCCGGGACGCCGAGGCGGCCCTCCGCGGCTACGTCTCTAGTCCCTCTTCGCTGGCGTGACCACGCTCCTCTCGTCGCCGCCGCGCTGGCGATGCAGAGCGTGGCCTGGCTGCTGATCGTCGGTGTGGCGGACATCGCCCGGGACTCGTACGGCTTCTTCTCTTTCAGCGACATCGCCGGGACCTACTACCCCTACGCGATTCGTATGGCGGGCGGCATGGCCGCGTATCGCGACTTCTTCATCGAGTACCCGCCACTGTTCGTTCCGCTCCTCGCCGCGCTCGGCAACCCTGGATCGCAATCCGACTTTCTCATGCGGTTTGCGGCGCTGATGGTCGTCTTCATGCTGGCAGCGGGCGTTGTGACCGCGCTTGCCGCGGTGGACGACCGCTCTTCTCGGCGACCGTACGTGGTGGCCTCGGTCTTCTCGGCGCTTGTGCTGGCCCTCGGGCCGATCACGGCGAACCGCTACGACGCGGTGGTCGCCCTCGTGCTTGCGCTCGCGCTGCTGTTCACGATGCGCGAAGACTGGGAGCTCGCGGGCGTCGCGCTGGGCGTTGGCTTCGCGCTCAAGATCACGCCCGCGATGCTGGTGCCGCTCGTGCTGATGCTTGCCCCTGCGCGCCGAGCGCTCCGCGCGCTTGCAGGGTTCTCGGTGGCGGCCCTGCTTCCGTTCCTCTGGGTGTTCTTGCTGGGCGGGGAGTCCGGGGCTAGGCTCGCCGAGATGATCGGCTACCACCTCACGCGACCGCTCGAGATCGAAAGCGTGATGGCGACAGGGCTGTGGATCGGTCGGCTCGCAGGCCCGAAGCTTGACGTCGTGACCGGCTCGGGCTCGCAGGTGATCGTCTCGCAAGCCGCCGTGACGATCGCGAGCGTCTCGACGCTCGTGCTGCTGGGGGCGCTCGCCCTCACGTTCGCGCTCGTATGGCGTCGCCGCTCGGCGATCCTCGCCGACAAACGCCTCGTCGCGCTCGCCTCTCTCGCCACGATGCTCGGCTCGCTCGTAGGCAGCAAGGTCCTCTCGCCGCAGTACTTCGTGTGGATCATCCCTGCGGCTGCGCTGGTCGCGGTGGACAGAAAGGTGCTGGGCGTGATTCTGGCGCTCGGCCTGCTGGGAACGCACGTGCTCTTCCCCGCCAACTACCTCGCGTTCGCCTACGACCAGCTTCCCGGTCCGATACTCCTCGTCATCGTGCGCAACCTGCTGGTTCTCGGCTCGTTCGCGCTGAGTCTCTGGTACCTCTGGTCGCTGCCTCGTGTCGAGCAGACAGCAGACGCGTAGCAGGCGCGTAGCGTCGGGTGGCAACGAAAGCGCGCCGCAAGTGCGCCGAGCGGGCCCGGACGCTCAGCAGAGGCCTCTTATGGCTGCTGCCTTCCGGCCCTGACCAGGTTCGTGACGTGCTGCCGCCCGAACCCGCTCGGCGCGCTCGCAAGCGCGGACGCCGAGTATACGACGCCTCGCCCTGATGCGTCACGTGCAGCGGCCGTTTGCCCGGTGGGAATGCACTGGTTGTGAGGTTCGGCTTGCCGCCGACACCGAATGCGAGTCCCTTCGAGCTGAGGAGTCACGCCATGGAGATTGTCGATCGCACCGTATTCGCCGCGCTCGCGGGCCACCACGGTCGGCCTGCTGTATCGATCTACCTGCCCACCCATCGGGCCGGCGCCCCCAAGGAGCAAGACGCTCTGCGCCTGAAGAACCTGCTTGCCTCGGCGGCCGCCTCGCTCATCGACGACGGCATGCGCCTGCCCGAGGCCGCTTTGCTGCTCTCCCGAGCCGAAGCCTTGCTCGACGAGCCCTCGTTCTGGCGCGAAATGGGCGACGGCCTGGCGCTCTTCATCGACGCAGCCGAGACCCACATCTACCGAGTCGATACGCCTCTGCCAGAGCAGGTTGTGGTGGGGGGCCGTTTCTACGTGCGACCGCTCGCGCTTGCCTATCGCGGCAACGAGGAGTTCTTCGCACTCGCGTTTGACCGCGGAACCGCGCGGCTGTTCTCCGGCGACCGCGCGCACATCGCGGAACTGCCGCTCGATGCGTCGATCGCCTCGTTCTCCGAGGTAACCAAGTACGACGAGCGTGAGGAGTCGTTGCAGTTCACCACCCATGCGAGCCCCGAGTCGATCACCGGCACCGGAGCAGCGATCGGCCAGTTCCACGGGCACGGCGGCGAGAACATCGACAAGAACGAGCTCGCAAGATTCGCTGCCGGTCTCGACAAGGCCGTTGTCGGCATCGTCGGCGCCGAGAACACGGTGCCGCTGGTGCTGCTGGGGGTCGACTATCAGTTGGCCGCCTACCGCAGCGTCAACACCTACCACAACCTCGTCGCCGAGCAGGTCCTCGGCGCGACCGACGAGCTTTCCGACAAGTCGGTGCACGCCAAGGCGCTCCAGGCGCTGGCGCCTCGATTCGCCGACGCGGTGGACACGGACTTGGTCGAACTGCGCGAGAAGTCGAGCGCTCTAGTGTCGACCGATCCGGCCGAGATCGTTTCGGCGGCGGCATCGGGACGCGTCAAGACACTCTTCTTTGACCAGTCGACGGGGCCCTTCGGGCAGTTCGACCGCAAGCTGTTCGCGGTCAGTTCCGTATGCAGCGCCGCTCCGCGCTATCTGCGCGAGTCTGGCGATGGCGAGGCTGCTGCGGCGGAATGCGGCTGGGACTTGGTCGACCTGGCGGCCGCCGAGACCGTGCTGCACGGCGGCGCGATACACGCGTTTGCCGGCGAGGATGCGCCGGTCAGTGGAGTGGCGGCCGTGCTGCGCTACTGACGCGGGCGCTCGCATAGAGCACGACTCCGGGGCCGCCTTCGGGCGGCCCCACGCGTGTGGCGCGACCTACTCGGCGGGCTGCTCGGCGGAGTGGGACGACGTGCGCGACCTGACCGCGTGGACGACACTCGGCGCCAAGGTGACCAGAATGATCGCGATCACGATCACCTCGAAGTGCTTCTGCACGAACGGGATTCCGCCGAGAAACCAGCCGGCACCGATGCACAGCGTGATCCATGCGGCGCTGCCCAACGCTGAGAACGAGACGAACCGGCCCCACTTCATGCGGCCCACACCCGCCATGAACGGCGCATAGGTGCGGATGATCGGGAAGAACCGCGCCAGCGAGATGGTCTTGCCACCGTGCTTGCGGAAGAAGTCTTGCGTGCGCTCGATGTACTCGGGCTTCATGACTCCGCTGATCTTGCCCGAGTCGATGATCGCGTGTCCGAAGAAGCGCCCGATCAGGTAGTTGGCGTTGTCGCCGAGCAGAGCGGCGGCGAATACCACAGCCCAAAGCGCCCAGACGTTGAGTTGCGCGTGTCCCAACGCAGGGGATGCAAGGACGCCAGCGGCGAACAGAAGCGAGTCGCCCGGAAGGAACGGTGTGACCACCAGTCCGGTCTCGCAGAAGATGATGAGAAACAGGATGCCGTAGATCCACACGCCGTACGCCGCCGTGAGGTACTGCAGCGTCGCCAGCGTGTTGGTAAGCAGTCCGATGAGCATGTGGAACAGGTCCATGATCCTCCGATCGCGTCGCAGCCGCGTGCTGCCGACGCGCGCAGAAGCATACCGCATGGCACCGACATGGTCGCGCACCTGGCGCTGGGTTATCCCACGGGTAGAATCTCATTCGACCCCGCCCGCCGAGAGGACCAGCGTGACTGACGCTTCCCTGCCCGACCCCGCGAACACACTGCTGTCCGAGTACGCAGCCGAGTGGCTCGGCGCTGCTTCGCGCAGGCGGTCGCGCCGGGCCTTCGAGCCGACCGACGCCGAACCATCCAGGCTCGCGCGGTTGAGCACGCTGTGCGATGAGTGGCATCCGTATCCCGACGCGCGAGTCGTGCTAGTCGCGCATCCGGCGATCGACATCTTCACCGGCATCGTCGGCTCCTACGGCAAGGTCAAAGGCGCGCCTCACGTGCTCGTCTTCATCGGCGACGAACGCACCGAGTTCACCGATCAACACGTTGGCTATACAGGCGAGGCAATCGTGCTGGAAGCCACCGTTCTGGGATTGGCGACGTGTTGGGTCGGCGGCTTCTTCAGCGCGAAGCGGGTGGCCCAGATAGTTGAGCTCGGCCCCGGTGAGCGCGCCTACGCCGTCTCCCCGCTCGGCACGCCATTGAATAGCGACAGCCTCGTTGAGCGCACGATGGCCGGGATGGCGGGGGCGCGCAAGCGAAAGCGTGTTACCGAGATCGCACCCGGTATCGAGCAGGGCGACTGGCCAACCTGGGCCGTAGCGGCCGTCGAGACGGCGCGCGTGGCACCGTCCGCGATGAACCGACAGCCGTGGCGTTTCCGGTTCGAGGACGGTGGGCTGGTCATCGCCAAAGACGCGCCGTTCGAGACCCCGAAGGTCACCAAGCGCTTCGACATCGGCATCGCGATGCTGCACGTCGAACTGGCGGCCCATGCGCACGGCCTTACCGGTCGCTGGACCGACCTCGTGGGCAGCGACGTAGCTCGTTTCGACCCGGATACCAGCCGATGAGCCCGCAGCGGAAGCGAGCGCTCGTCTGGCTGCTCGGCACAGTGCTCGTCGTCGCCCTGCTCGGAGCTGCAGCCGGTGTGTGGTGGGGCACGCATCCGCTCGGCCCGACCCAAAGCGCACTGGCGGCACTTGTGAGTGACAGCTCGGTGCAGGTCACTCACGCCGCAGACGGCTGGGAGTTCGCGCCGCCGAGCGGCGAGCCGAGCTCGGCGTTGGTGTTCTATCCGGGCGGGCACCTCGATGCCCGCAGCTACGCACCGTACGCTCGAGCCGTCGCGGCTCGCGGCTACCTCGTCGTCATCCCTGTGATGCCGCTGTCTCTGGCGGTCTTGGCGCCCGACTCGGCCAGTGCCGTGATCTCGGCGCACCCGAAGGTGGCACGTTGGACGATCGGTGGGCACTCGCTTGGTGGCGTAATGGCCGCGTCGTATGCGGCCAAGCACGCCAACTCGATTCGAGGTCTCATCCTGCTGGCGGCGTACCCGCCGTCCGGCGCGGAGCTGCGGCTGATGGGAATCGTCGCGCTGACGCAGGTGGGCACGCTAGACACCGTCATCAATCGCGCGAACCTGGCCGCTGGGCTCAAGCAGCTACCAGAGTCGGCGGCCTACGAGCAGTTGCAGGGCGGTAACCACGCGCAGTTCGGCGACTACGGACTGCAGCCAGGAGACAACCCACATCCGACCATGCCCGCCGCCGAGCAGCTTCGGCGTGCCGCAAGCGGAACCGCCAAGGTACTGGCAGACGTGGCCGCGAGGTAGGCGCCTGGCGATGCGTCGCCGTTGCATATCCATAGCTCTTAATGCCGAAAACACACGCCCATCACACATGAAACCGACCGGTCAGGCCCAATGACGTGAGTAGGGCCAGCTCGGGGGTACGTTCTGTCACGACGAAAGGGAGTCACAGGTGCGGGTCGTCATAGCAGGAGGTAACGGGTTTATCGGCAGGGAGCTGACCAGTCAGCTCTGCGCGGCCGGCCACGAGGTCGTGTGGCTGTCGCACAAGCCGGGAAGCCGCCACGTCCCTGAAGGCGTCCGTGAGCTTGCGTTCGACCTCGATAGCCGCTCGCCCGAGTGGGCCGACGAGATCGTGGTGGCTGACGGCGTCGTCAACCTCTCTGGCTACCCGATCGCAAGCTACTGGACCTCCCGCAACCGGCCGCTCCTGCTTTCGAGCCGGCTCGACACGACCAACGCCTTAGTCAAGGCGATAGGCGCCGCGCCGAGAAGTTCGCGGCCGCGCGTCTACGTGGGCGCCAGCGCCGTCGGCATCTACGGCGAGTCGCGCGAACGCATGCTCAGCGAGGGCTCGCCTCTCGGCAACGACTTCCTCGCCCTGCTCGCCGTCGATTGGGAAGACGCCGCCCGCAGCGCCGAGGAGCTGGGTTGCCGAGTCGTCACCCTGCGCACCGGCATCGTGCTGGGCGACGAAGGGGTGCTGCCGCGGATGTTGAAACCGGCGCGGCTCTTCGTGGGCGGGCCTATCGGCGACGGGCGCCAGTGGGTGAGCTGGGTGCACATCGCCGACATCGCCGGGTTGTACCGCTTCGCGCTCGAACACGACGACGTGCGCGGCCCTCTTAACGCCGGCGCGCCCAACCCCGTAAGAATGGCGCAGCTTTCCGCCATGCTCGGGCGCGTCATCGGCAGGCCGTCGTGGCTGCCGGTACCGCTGGCCGCTCTCGAGATAGTGCTGGGCCCGGTCGCCGAGTACACCGTCATGAGCCAGCACATGTCCGCGGACAAGGCGCTCTCGCTAGGCTACGAGTTCCGCTTCCCCGAACTCGAAGGCGCGTTGCGCGACCTGGTCGGCAGGCCCGAAGTCGAGGCGACCACGGCGGCCGACGAGCCCCCGGCGGCGCCACCCGAGCCCCCATCCACGCTGAGGACTGTCGAGGCAGTTGTCGCCGACAGCCGACAGTCCGAATTGGACCAGTCGGCCACCGTTCAGAGCTGACCGCGACGTCGCCCGCGTGACGCCTCGTGGCTGGTAGCGCATACTAAGATCATGACATTTCAAGAATTAGGGCTGAACGACGACCTTCTCGCAGCGGTCGAGAAGATGGGATACACCGAGCCGACCCCGATCCAGCTGGAATCGATTCCGCTGGTTCTAGAGGGACGTGACGTCGTTGCCGCAGCTCAAACTGGCACCGGCAAGACCGCCGCTTTCACGCTGCCGCTCATGCAGCGTCTGGGGCTCGGACGCGGCAAGCCGCTCGCGCTCGTCATCTCCCCGACCCGCGAGCTCGCGCAGCAGATCGAGAAGGTCGCTGCCGTCGTTGGCGAGCACACGGGCCAGCGCACCTGCATCGTGGTCGGGGGCGTGGGGTACGAGCCGCAGGTCAAGAAGCTCAAGAGCGGCGTCGAGATTCTTGTTGCCACGCCGGGCCGCCTGATCGACTTGCAGCAGCGCGGCGATCTGGATCTCTCGGACGTGCGGGTCTTAGTGCTGGACGAGGCCGACCGCATGCTCGACATGGGCTTTTGGCCCAGCGTCCGCCGCATCCTTGCCTACCTGCCAGCCGAGCGCCAGAACCTCTTGTTCTCGGCGACGCTATCCGAAGACATCACCAACATCGTCGGCCGCATGCTTCACGATCCGGCCTACATCGAGATCGCCCACCGAGGCACCACGGCCGAGGGCGTCGAGCAGGCCATGATGCCGGTCGAGCAGTCGCAGAAGCCCGAGCTTCTCGCGGGTGTGCTGCAGCGTCGCGGCGCCGATCGCGTGCTCGTGTTCACGCGCACAAAGGCTCGCGCCGACATGCTCGAGACCATTCTCGTGCGCATGGGTATCAAGGTGGGCGTCATGCACGCCGACCGTGCTCAGGGTGCGCGCCAGGCCGCGCTCGAGGACTTCCGCGCCGGCAAGATGGAAGTGCTCATTGCGACCGACATCGTCGCTCGCGGAATCGACATCTCCGACATCAGCCACGTCATCAACTACGACGTGCCCGAGAACCCTGAAGACTACGTCCACCGCATCGGCCGAACGGGCCGAGCTGGCGCAAGCGGCTACGCGCTGACGTTCGTGGGCCCGGACGAGATCGTTCAGATGCGCGAGATCGAGTACATGCTGGGCAAGCTGCTTCCGATGGAGGACCTCGAGGGTTTCCCCTACCGAGACGGCCGCATCATCCCGTTCGAGGGACGGCCTGTCACCAAGAAGAAACGCTCGGTATTCGGTGGCAAGGTCAGCGGGTCTCGGCGAGGCAGCCGCAGGCTGTAAGCAGCAGCGTGGTCGCGGCGCGAGGCCCAACGGCGCTCCCCGATCGCACCTACTGCGTCTGTAGCACCGGCGTGCCCACTCCGACGGCCGCGGTGATCTCTGTCTGAGCCTGATTGCCGCTGTCGACCTCCAGGAACTTCAGGCGGCTCTGAGCGGCGCCCTTTTCGAGCGCTATCTCTGAATCCGTGCTCGAGACGACGGTCCACTCGGAGTTCTGATACGCCTGCAGGTACCAGTCGCGCACCGCACGCACGTCTCCAGGGACGATGATCTGGTAGATCCACGCACTGTCACCCTGAGCTTCGCCACGAACGACCGAGCCGGCCGCCACCGGGACTTCGATCGGGAAGCTTGTGGCGATCTGCGAGACCTTATCGCTGGCGGCCGTCAGCGTCAGATGCGCCCCGGCCGAAGCGGCCGCCGGCGCTGCCGGAACTGATGCAGCCTTGCCCCCGCACCCGCCGAGCAAGAGCATGGTCGCCGCAACGGCAAGTAGACCGGCGACTGCGAACTGGCGATTATAGCGGGGCATGCGCTGATACCTTTCAGGTCCGGCGTTCCTTATGGGGCCGTCGTGGTCGCAGTATGCCACAGCTTCGGCGCGTCGCCGAGCTAGCCGAAGCGCACGCAACGCATCGACAGCGAGCCCATCTCGAGGCCTTCGTAGACGGTTGTGGCGGCGGCCTCGGGGCCTGCAGCGGCGGCGACATAGAGAAGCGGCAGGTAGTGGTCGGGCGTCGGGACGGACTGTCGTCCACCCGGAAGCGCGGCGTAGTCGAGCAAGGCCTCGTCGTCGCGTGCGTCAAGGCGCTCGGCGATGGCCGCGTCGAACTCGGCGCACCACTGGTAGCCGCCGTGCGGTCGATTCCAGTCGATGGCGTCCAGGTTGTGCACGATGTTGCCGCTGCCCACCACGAGGACACAGCGATCGGGCAGCTCGGACAGTCGGCGGCCGAGTTCGTAGTGCGCGCGTGCGGGCATGCCTAGGTCGATTGACAGCTCGACGGTCGGGACGTCGGCGCCCGGCCAGATGTGGCGCATCGGCGACCATGCGCCATGGTCGAAGCCCCAGCGTGGGTCTAGCGAGCCACCCACCAGCTCCGCGACGTCCGCGGCGAGGCGCGGCGCGCCTGGCGCAGGGTATTGGACCTCGTAAAGCGCCTCGGGGAAGCCATAGAAGTCATGTATGGTCTTGGGATGTTCGGCGCTGGTGAGAGCCGATCCCTCGGTCATGTAGTGCGCGCTTACCATCAGGATCGCCTCCGGCCTCGGAAGTTCGTCGGCCAGCGCTACGAGCCTGCGTGTGTATGCGTTGTCGGCGATCGCGTTCTCGGGAGACCCATGGCCCAAGAACAGCGTAGGCATACGGTCTGACATCTTGGCTCCCAGCTCCTCTGCGATTAATCATGAGTGGAACGGTAACAATTGTCGTGCCATCCGCCCTGAGCTTGGGCTCGCCGGCCGTGCGGTAGAATCACGCCATGACTGCGCGGCACACACATCCTCGATTCCCGAGGTCTGAGTTCGACGAGCGAGTAACTCAGAGTATGCCCTCTGCGCATCGGGCCGCAGGCCTGAGCACGCTTACCGTGAACATCGGGCTGCACTGCAATCTGCGGTGCGACCTGTGCCATCTGCGGTGTTCGCCTCATCGAACCGAGACTATGGAACGCGGCGTCATGCTCAACGCGCTGACCTTCGCCGCCGAGGTTCACCCCGAACTCATCGAAGTGACCGGCGGCGAGCCGTTGGTCTGGGGGCACCTGCGTGAGTTCCTCCAGCTCGCGGGACAGGCTGCACCCCGCGTCCGAGTTCACACCAACCTGATCGCTCTGCTCGGCCAGGAGGGTTCGGCGACGCTACAGACGCTTGTCGAGAATCGTACCGAAGTGCTTGGCTCTCTTCCTGAGATGCTGGAGGACCGCACCGTCGGCGAGTGCATGGAAGCCCTCAAGCTGCTGTCGGCGGCCGGCTATGGCGACCCGGCCGAGGGCCGCATTCCGCTCGATATCGCGTACACGCCGATGGCCGGAAAGCTTCCCGGACCGTATGGCGAGCTCAACCGCGAGTACAGACGGGTCCTGGCCGCGCACGGAATCGGGGTCAGGTCGGTCGTCGTGATTCCTCATGCCCCGTTGGGTGGCTACGCGGACTGGCTGAAGGAGTCCGGGGAAGCCGAGCGCTACCAGGCGGAGCTGCGCCAGGAGTTCGACGCTGCCACGTTGGCCAATCTCCCCTGCCGCTGCGGCATCGAGATCGCGTGGGATGGGAGTCTGTGGGACTGCGACTACCACCTCGCTGCCGATTGCCCGCTCTCCGAGGAGCCCCGCAACGTGGGCGACTATGTCAGCTCGCCGGTCGGCCAGATGTCGCTGGCCGCGCGCCGACTCAGCTTCGCCGAGCACTGCTTCGCCTGCGTCGCCCGGCGCAACGGCTAGACCCCCACGATGCCCGCCGAGACCCCTGCAGCGCCGGCGCCCGACCCGACCGCGCTCGCGACCGAACTCCTGTGCGAGCTGCGAGGCGCGGCCGACCCAAACAACGTCGCGGGGATGACGCGCTTCGCAATCAGCGCCGAAGGCACGCTGGGCGTCTCGATGCCGATCGTCCGCGGGCTGGCGCGTGACGCGAAGCGCCGGCTCGGCTCGCGCAACGCGGCGGGCCGGCACGAACTTGCGACGCTGCTGTGGGCAAGCGAGTTGCACGAGGCACGCATCATGGCCTCGCTCGTCGATGTGCCGGCCCTCGTCGATGAGGCGCAGGCCGAAGCCTGGGTCGCCGACCTTGACTCGTGGGACGTCTGCGACCAGCTGTGCATCAACCTGCTACGGCTGACCCCGCTCGCGTGGACCGAGGCCACCGAGTGGACCGTGCGACCCGAGGAGTTCGTGAAGCGAGCCGGCTTCGCGTTGGGGGCAACGCTCGCCGTCCACGCCAAGACCGCGCCCGACTCGGCGTTCGTCCCGCTGCTTGCCGCCGACGAGCGCGAGGCTGCCGACGAGCGCAACATGGTGAAGAAGGCGCTGAACTGGCAGCTGCGCAGTATCGGCAAGCGCAACCCTGCGCTCAACGCCGCCGCGAGCGCGACCGCCGAGCGCATCCTCGAGTGCCATCCGGATTCGCCCTCCGCCCGATGGATAGCCCGCGACGCACTGCGCGAGCTGCAGAGTGACGCAGTGCGCAAGCGGCTGCGACTGGCGTAAGGGTTTCGGCGGGTGTCTGGGCGGCCCCACCACGCCCCTACTCGTAGTGAAGCGCGGCGACGATGTCCAGCTTGGCGGCTGTGCGCGCCGGGAGAATGGAGGCGAGCAGCGCGAAGCTGAAGCCGGCAATGACTGCAACCGCGATGCCCGACCACGGGAAGATGTACGGCTCCACGTAAAGGGTCGAGTTCAGCGCGTACACCAGCCCGTATCCCAGTGCGATGCCACCGGCTACCCCGAACGCCACGCCCACAGCGGCCAGTAGCAGCGCCTCGGCGACTACCATGCCGCGAACCTGATTGCGCGTCGTCCCCACCGCACGAAGCATCCCAATCTCCCGCGTGCGAGCCAAGACGCTGATAGCCAGCGTGTTCAGCAGCGCGAGGAGGGTTGGCAGAGCGAATATCGCGATCAACACATCGAAGATGACAAACGTTTGCGAGAAGAGCTGCGTCTGCGTCGCCTTGAAGGTCGCCGAGTCATAGAGGACGAACTGCGGGTAGTTGGCCACCAGTCGATCCAATGCCGCCTTGACCGCCGGCTTGGGCGCACCGGGCTTGGCGTTGGCGAGCACGAGCACGTTGCTCGTCACGTTGAAGTCTTTCTCGAGGTTGTCCTGCGAGATGTAGACGGTCGAAAGCTTGGCGTTGAGGTAGTCGGTCGCGACCCCCGCCACGGTGTAGTACTCGAGCCCGTTGGGGGTCTGCAGCTGAACTCGCTTGCCAACGGTCAACCCCTCCTGCCCCGATGTGATGCTGTTGACGAGCATTGTGCGGCCACTTCCGAGTTTGCCGATATCGGCCTCGCTCGTGCCTTGGGAGAACGTGAACGAGGCCACCTTTGGGTAGACGACCGGGTCGATGCCGACGACTTGCACTTGAGCGCTGCCGATCTGCGCCTGTCCGAGCCGCATTGTGGCGACCGTCCCAACGCCCGGCGTGTCCTTTATCCGCTGGACGAAGTTCTGGTCGGCGCCAACATGGGATCCCCCGATGATCAACCCATTGGGGATGAAGACGAAGTCCGATCCCAAGGACTTGTTGATGTAGTCGAAGAAGCCGGCATAGATCGACGTCACGACGCCGAGAATCGCGACGATGACCGCGAGGGACACGAGTATGGCGGCTGCCGTCGCCGCCGCGCGGCCCGGCTGGCGAGTCACGTTGGAGCTTGAAAGGTCAGCGGTCGCCGGAGCAAGCGGCCGGATGAGAAATGACAGCGCTGTCGCAAGCGGCTTGATGAGCACCGGTGCGACGAGCACCAAACCCATGAGCGCGGCGAACGAACCGACAAGCACCAGCGGGATGATCTTCGAGAGCAGCATAGGAACGCACGAGATCACGAGCGCCCATCCGATCCAGACCCACATGCTGCGTTGGCGTTCCTCGACCGCTGCGATCTGCGGACGCAGGGCCTCAAGCGGAGTGACGCGGGCGGCCTGACGCGCGGGGAGGACTGCACTGGCTACCGTGACCCCGATGCCCAGACCGACGGCGATGATCCACGTTCCGGCGGTGTAGCTGGGCGAGATGGTCGTGGTGACGTGCAGCAGGCTGGCCAACAGCGGGTTGTAGAAGGCGAGGGCCACGAGCGTCAACAGATAGCCCGCACCGAGACCTGCCGCGGTGCCCAAGATGCCCTGAAGCATACCCTGCATCATGAATATGCCGAGTATCGTGCTTCTGTCGGCGCCGATGGCGCGCATCATCCCGATGTCGTGCCGGCGCTCGGCGACCAGCGTCTGGAACGTGTTCAGGATGATGAAACCGCCCATGATGAGCGAGAACACGCCCAAGAAAGTGAACATGTAGTTGGCGGTCTGCAGCGATGCCAGCAGCGAACTCTCATTCGACAATCCGCCGACGACGTAAGTGCTCCCGAGTTTGCGACGTACCGCGGCTTCGACGCTCGCGCGGTCAACACCCGGAGAGAATCGCGCTTCAACGGTGCTGATCGTATTGCCGGCGCCGGTCATGAGTTGCGCATCCGAGAGCGTGACGTAGGCCTCCGGCGCCGACGGGTTGGAGCCATTCTCCAGCAGCCCAGCAACGATGAAGGACTGGGTGCCCCCGACCGTCGGGATCTTCATCGTCGAACCCACGTGCAGGCCAAGCTTCGAAGCGGTGTCCGAGCCGATGACCACCAGACCCTGATCGCCCTCGTTGAGCAGGCGACCACCAGCCACGTTGAACGTGTGCACCATCGGTGCCGTGTGCGGATCTATTCCGACAAGCGTGATCGCACCGACCGGACTGCCATTCGGCATGCCCACCGACCGCCTGAGCGAGGGCGTGGCCACCGCAACGCCCGAGACCCCCGCCACCTGCTGGACTGCGACAGGGTCGAAGTTGCCGCCGCTCTGGCTGGAGATGGTGAGATCGACCTGACCCGCAGCGGCGAACAGGGTTTGCGTGAAGACGTTTTCCAGCCCCGGAATGATGCCGTTCAACCCGAAGATCAGTGCCACGCCGAGCGTGATTGCGAGTGTCGTAAGCACCGTTCGACCCGGCCGCCCGATGAGGTAGCGCCAAGCCAGTGTCGCCGAGACGTTCACAGCAGCCCGGCCTTCTCCATTGCGACGCGCGCCGAGGCGGCGTGATCCTCCCCCGTCACCTTCACGTCGTCGACGACACTGCCATCGCGCATGAAGACGATGCGCCCCGCATGTGCGGCGATGCGCGGATCGTGAGTGACCATCACGACGGCCCGGCCCCACGTTTCGGCGGCTTGTCTGAGCAGGTCGGCGATCTCCTCGGCACTCTTCGTGTCGAGGTTGCCCGTGGGCTCGTCGGCGAGCAAGAGGGCGGGGTCGGTCACGAGGGCGCGAGCCACGGCCACTCGCTGCTGCTGCCCGCCTGAGAGTTGATCGGGCCGGCTCTGGCCTTTGGTGCCGAGGCCCACCTTCTCGAGCCACTCTGCGGCTTTCGCGCGTGCCTGCCCGGCGTTGACGCCGTCGAGCGTGAGGGGAAGTGCGGCGTTCTCAACGACGGTGAGCACCGGGATAAGGTTGAAGAACTGGAACACAAAGCCGAGCCTGCGGCGGCGAAGCTCCGTGACGTGTCGGTCCGACATCGTCGCTATGTCGATCCCGTCGATGAGCACTTGGCCGCTCGTGGGCTTGTCCAGGCCGCCCACGAGGTTGAGAAGCGTGGACTTGCCGCAGCCGCTCGGGCCCATCACGGCGACGAACTCGCCTTCGTCCACACTCAGGTTGACGTGGTCCAGCGCCGTCACAGCCGTATCCCCACTGCCGTAGACCTTCGTCAGCCCGCGAACTTCAACGATCGGCACAGGGGTTTCCTTCCGTGTCAGTCTTGGGAAAGAACGGCGCGCAGCGCCGCCTCAACGTTCATATCCAGACTGCCCTCTTCCAGCCCGAGAATGCGTTCCTCGGCGAGCTGGAGGGCCTTGGTAGCGGCTACGACCTTATCAATCTCGCTGGCATCATCTTGCGCCGAAAAGTACTGCCGAGACGCCCTGATGCCGAAGTCGAACCACAGCGACAGCCAGACCTCGGCCATGGCCTCAGGGTCGGGCACGTGAAAGGTGCCCTCGGCACAACCTTGCTGGATGATCGAGAGCACGATGGGGCGGGTCTGGTCAATCCAGCCTTCCATCATCCGGCTGAGGAGAAGCTGGTTCTCGGGCATGAAGAGCGGACGGGTGAGCATGAGCGTCTCGTTCTTGCGCCCGAGCTTGATCTGACTGCTCGCGACGAAGAAAGCGCGCAGCCGATCGATCGCGGAGCCATCAACCTGCGAGATCGCCTGTTCGGCCTCGACGAACAGTTCGTCCGTGAACCGCCCAACGAGCTGCTCCAGCAACTCCTGCTTGGTTGCGAAGTAGTGGTAGAACGTCCCCTTCGCCACCCCGACTGCGGCCGTGATGTGTTCTACCGAGGTACGTTCGTAGCCACACTCCAGGAAGAGCGACAGCGCCGTATCCAGGAGTTCGTCTCGGCGTACGTCTGCATCCTTGACGATGCGGGTCACGTGCGACCTCCCGCGAGAAGATTCGGCTGCCAATGAGGGTGATCCTGTCGCGCCAGAACGCGACTGACCGACCGTCAGTCAGTATCTCTCTCGTGAGGTCACGGGGTCAAGCCGAGCTGTCTACCTCGCGCTCAGCTTCGGCGCGTCCTCGCAAAGGCCCAGCTCGCGCTTGCGCCAGGGCCATACGCCCTCGAGTTCGACGTCGAGCGACCAGGACAGGAACGTCCGGATGACGACCAACATGCCCAGCACCGTGAGGTTCTGCAGCGTCGGCTGCACGGCGACGGTGCGGATGAGGTCGGCCGCGACGAGAATCTCGAGCCCCAACAGCACGGCTCGGCCAAAGAGGCTTCGCATCGAGGTGTAGGCGTCCTCGCGGCGCCCGGCCAGCGCAAGCCGCCCTGCCGACGACACAGCCAGCACGAAGCCTCCGAGAATGCACGCGACACCCACCCACTCGAAAGCTATCGAGACCGTGCCCATGACCTCCGCCGTCCCCAGCAACATGCGCTCACCCGTTTCGCTCGACTGGTGGAGATGTACCCCGGCGTGCCGCAGGGGAGCCGAGCTACCAGAGCCGATACTCGCCGTCGCGCTCCTCTAGCCGGGCTGGAATCTCGAACAGATCGCTCAAGCGCTCGCTGGTGAGCAGCTCGCGTTTGGGGCCGTCGGCGACGATGCGTGCGTCGCGCAGCATCACGACGCGGTCGATCTCAGGCGCGATGTCTTCCACGTGATGCGTCACGAGCACCAGCGAACGCCCCCCGCGCGCCAGCGTGCGCACGGCCTGCCGCACGTGGTAGCTCGCGTGCGGGTCCAGCCCGTTGGTAGGCTCGTCAAGCACGAGGACCGCAGGGTCGTGCACGAGCGCCCGCGCGAACAGTACGCGCCGAGCCTCGCCGGTCGACAGCGTCGTCATATCGCGGTCGGCCAGCTGCGAGACCTCCAGCTCGGCGAGTGCGGCGGCCGCGCGCTCCCGCTGCTCGGCGGTGGGCGTCTTATGCCGAGGCACGCCGAGCGCCCCGAAGAAGCCGCCGAGCACCACCTCGAACGCCGGCAGTACCACGTCGGCCTGCTCCTGTGCGTCGGCCGAGACTACGCCGAGCAGCTTGCGCGCATCCTCGAGCGCGATGCGCGGCTGGCCCTGGAACAGCACAGGCGCGGGCTCGGTCCACAGCGGCAGGATGTCGCGCGTCAGCAGCTTGATGAGCGTCGACTTCCCGCTGCCGTTTGGGCCGAGAATCGCGAGATGCTCGCCCTCGGCTATCGTGAAATGCTCGACGTCCAGAATCGCCCGCCCGTCGCGCACTACGGTGGCGCCCGTCAGTTCGAAGAGAGGCGTTGATGCGCTGGGAGTCAAAGCGGTCATCGGCCGGGCTCGGGCGCGATGCGGGCGAACCGGACGTGGTCTTCCCACACGCCGTTGATCTGCAGGTAGTGCGGCGAAAGGCCTTCGCGCACGAAGCCCGCACGCTGCGCGACGGCCAGGGACGCGGTGTTGCGCGGCATGATGTTGACCTCGACACGGTGCAGCGCCAGATCGTAGAAGGCGATATCGGCGATGCGCTTGACCGACTCGGTCATGTAGCCATGCCCGACCGCGTCTGGGGCGAGTCCGTAGCCGATGGTGCCCCCCTGCATCGCGCCACGAATGATGTTGCGCAGGTTGACGGCACCCAGCACCCGGTCGGGATCGGACTTCTGCGAGATGAACAGGCACAACGACCGGTCCTGCTCGGCCTCGTACTCTTGGCAGACGAGCCGGTCGGCCACGACGGGTAGCTCCCAGAAGTCGGCCGGCCGGATAGGGTCGAACGGCTTCTGGAACTGCGCACTTCGCAGCCCGTACTCGCGCACGGCTGCAGCCGACTCAGGGCCGAGCAGTCGAAGCAGCAGTCGTTCTGTCTCCCACGAGCGTTGCAAGGCGGCGGTCCTCTCGGCAGACATCGGTGCTGGTCGATAGCGTAGCGCACCCGCACGCGTCTCGCGCACAATGTGCGTATGCCCGACAACCACCGACACGAGCGCTTCTCAATCCCCCACGCCGAGGACCTGTTCTCCGACACCTGGGCCGAGGAGACGGTGTGCCCCAACTGCGGGCGAGTTCTCGACGCGGGCGCGACCAGCTGCCCGGCGTGCCGTCAGTGGATCGGCGAGTGCGGCGGCTCGTGTCCCGGCTGCCCGTCGCCGAAGTGCGTCGGCGGCCGTCGCAAGCGTGAGGGCTAGCCGGGTCACGTGCTACGCTTTGGCCAGCCTCGCGGTGCCGGTCCCGACGACCGAGCGTTACCCCCACGCAGGAGGACGTTCATGCCTTGGGAAGTAGACGGCGACGGCATCCGGTTCTCCGGCCACCTCACCGACCTGATGACGCTGATCATGACCGCGTACGATCAAGAGTCGCTATCCGGCGTGATCACCGCGTCCCCAGGTGTCTACGTTTCCGCGACAGCCGTGGTGATACGCGAGATCGTGCTCGAGGCGCTCGCCGATGATCCCGAGGCCGAAGAGTTCCTGCAGCGCGCGGGCGACTCCCTTACCGAGAGCGATGACGGCACCGTCACCATGCAGACATTCCAGCTCCTCGACGACGTCGCCGAGCACATCGAATCGGTCGCCTATGAGCACTGGCTCTCCGACCCCGCAGTGCGCGCTGCGATCGCCGAGGTCACCAGCAACACGTTCAGCGAGTAGCCGCGCCCTAGGGGCCCAGGCACGCGAGCCGTTGGCACGCGTCCGTGGCTGGGACTCTTTTCCACTCCCAAGGGTAGAAACGTAGAGGGACGCAACCGCTCGCAGACCCATCACCTACGGGACAGGGGATCTCGGCAATGGACAAGAAGAAGCTCTGGATGTGGATCGGGATCGCGGCGGCGGTAGTCGTGGTCGTGCTGGGAATCTGGTTCTTCGCGTTCCGCAGCAACCGGTCGACCGTCCCCGACGTCATCGGAGATTCGGTCACAGACGCGGTGCACAAGATCGAGGCCGAAGGCTACAAACTCGGCACCAGCACGGAGTCGACGGAAACGAGCGCACCCGTAGGCACCGTGACCGCCGAGGATCCCCCCGCCGGGTCTACTGCCGACAAGGGCACGCCCATCAACATCACGGTCGTCCCGCCCCCGACCACAACCTTGGTGGCGGTACCTACCGTCACCAGCATGGAGGCCTCCGCGGCGGCCAATCAGATCACAGCGGCCGGCCTCGTCCCCGCGCCATATCGCGACTACAACGCCGCCACGCCGGCGGGCCACATCTTTGGCCAGGTGCCTCCGCCGGGGCAGCAAGTTCCGCGTGGCACGACGGTGGCCTTGGGCGTTTCGCTCGGCGTCGCACCGACCAACCCCAAGGTTCCCAACGTTGTCGGCAAGTCCAGGGACTCGGCCACAACAGCGCTCAGAACTGCCGGTTTCGGCGTCAAGGTCTACGAGGCGTACAGCTCGTCGGTCGCTGTCGGCTTCGTTGTCTCCCAGTTCCCCGGTGCCGGAGTCCAGGCACTCGCCGGCGCTGAGGTCGCCATCGAGGTCTCGAAGGGCAAGGCGCCTACGACGCCAACCAACGTCACGGTCCCCAACGTAGTAGGCAAAGTCGAAGCCGATGCCACGAGCGCGCTGAAGAACGCTGGCCTGGGCGTCGAGACGTACTCCGAGTACAGCGACACCGTGGCCAAGGGCAATGTCGTCGGACAGCTCCCGGCCGCTGGAGAGAAGGTGGCACCCGGCACGGTCGTCGGAATCGAGATATCGGCAGGCAAGGCGCCGAGCCAAGGGGTCAGCGTGCCCAACGTGGTGGGCAAAACCGTCGATGAAGCAACCACGGCCCTCACGGATGTGGGGCTGAAGGCCGTTGTCGTGCCCGACCCCCAGTCAACTGCCACGCCGGGTACCGTGTTCGCCCAGCTACCGGTCGCCGGCTCTCTGGTTCCGCCCGATAGCCAGGTCGTGATCGAGGTAGCCGGCTCCACCGCGAAGCCGACTCCCTACTAGTCCGCGCATCCTCCTGCGACCCCTGTTCCGTCATCCGGGAACAGGGGTCGCTCCCATTGGGCTACTCTGAGTACATGAGACCGAACCTGCCGCAGCGAAGCGCCACCATCTGGCGCCGTCTTGCCACCGTGCTGTCGGCGGTCGCCGTTGTCGCTTTCGCGCTCGCACCGTCCTCGGCTGCACTCGCGGTCACGACCGTTGCGGCGCCGAAGGTCGACACGGTTGTCATCGTCCTCTCGCCGTTCCTGACTTGGGGCGACGTCACCTCGACCGCTGGCTCGGCGCTGCTGAAGGTAGCGCACGACGGAGCCGTCGCGAACATGAACAGCATCACGGCCGACGCCGGCTGGCCGACCGTGGCCGGAGGTGCGCTCACTCTCTCGTCGAGCCGCTGGACCGCCGGACCGATTGGGACGGCCGCCGACCCCGCGCATCTCCCGGCGATTAAGGCCGCCAACGCGGGGTCACTCGACGCGCCGGATATCGGCGCCCTGGGAGCGGCGATCCGCGGCGCAGGAGACCGCACGTCTGCCGTGGGCAACTCCGACGAGGACACCTCTACGCCCTCAGGCACCCGCCGACCCGCCGCTCTCTTGGCGATGGACCGCAACGGCGCCATCGACTTGCAGCTCACCGCGGCGGGGCTTCTGGCTACAGACACGGGCGCACCCTTCGGAGTGCGCGCGGACCCCAAGCAGATGCGCACCGCGATTCGAATCGCGCTTGCCGAGCAGCCTGCGCTGCTGGTGATCGACCCGGGCGACCTGGAGCGCGCGCACGACGCCCCCGGGCAATCGCCTGAGCAGAGCGCCAGCTCGCATGCGGCCGCCGTGCAGTCGCTCGGGACCGTCGTCGCCGACGTGCAGGCCGCTGTGGGTTCTCGGCGGGTGCTGCTGATGATCGTCACGCCAGCCACCGACAAGCCGTACTACCAGCCGCCGTACTTCGGCCCGACGATCCTCTCCGGCCTTGGCATGCACGGCGAGCTCACGTCGTCGTCGACGCATCAGCCCGGGCTGCTCACCAACTTCGACATGGCACCTACTGCACTTTCGGCGTTGGGCATCCAAACGCCCGCGACGATGGTCGGCCAGCCGATGACCGCAGTCGGAGCGGGCGGGGCGGGCGCCATCGACGCAAGCGTCGCGCAGCTCGACCGGCTCGGAACGACGGTGGGCGCCATCGACTACCTGCGCGACCTGCTGTTCATCCCGTACTTCGCGTGGAGCGCCGCGTTTGTTGCATTGCTGGCGGCACTCATCGCGCTCGTCCCCTCCGCGCGCCTTCTCGTCCGCCCCGCTCGCTGGCTCGTGCTCCTCGCGCTTTGCGTGCCGGGTGGCGCCTGGCTGATGTTCCTCGTCAGCCGCTACCCAACCACGTCGCAGCAGGCCGCCCTCGCGTTCGGGGTCGCGACGCTAGGCGTCTTCGCACTCGTGCTCGGCCTGACGGCGGCGCTCAAGTCACGCGCCGAGATTCCGGTGCTCGCACTCTCGACGCTCACGTCGTTGGTGATCCTCGCCGACCAGTGGACGGGACGCCCGCTGGAGTCCGGCTTCTTCTCGTACTCGATTCGCGCTGGCTGGCGCTACTACGGCATGGGCAATGAGGGCGCAGCGCTTCTGGTGGGCGCTTCGATCGTCGCAGTAGGCCTGACGTGCGACCTCTACGCAAGCAGCCGGTGGGCCCGATCACTTCGCCTCGGGCTCATGCCGCTGGTCGCGGTCGTCGCGATCATAACCGCTGCAGCACCGTTCGCCGGCGCCAACGCCGGCGTGGCGCTCTGGGGCATCGTCGCGTACGCCGTCGCCTGGCTGCGAATCAACGGCGTGCGCGTCACATGGAAGTCCGCGCTCGGGATGCTCGCCGCGATCGTGGTACTGATCGCAGCGTTCGGCGCGATCGACATGATGCGCGGAAGCGCCGAGACGCACTTGGGTCGCTTCATGAGCGAGGCGCTGCACGGGGAGTTCTCGGCGGTGGGCGATCTGGCCTTCCGCAAGGCCGCGAACAACATCGGCTACATCTCGCAGACGCCCTACACGTGGCTCGCGCTGGCTAGCGCTGTCGCCCTGTCCGCGACACGCTGGATCGGCGCGCGCCCGCTCGTGGCCGCGCTACGCGAGCGGCCCGGCTTGGCGGCAGCGCTGGCCGGCGTCGTGGTCGGCAGCATCGCTGCGGCGCTCACCGAGGACTCCGGCGTCGTCATGCCGGCGCTGATGCTCTTTGCCGGTGGGCTGCCGGCCCTTTACCTCTGCCTCGCGGATGCTTCGCAAGAAACGCTTGACCCTGACGTAACGTGAGGGTTTACGCTCCCTCTGCAAGGAGGTGAGCGAGATGGCATGGACGGTCGGAGAGACCGCTCAGCTCGCGAAGGTCAGCGTGCGCACTCTGCACCACTACGACAAGGTCGGGCTTCTGTCTCCCTCGGCGAGAAGCGAGGCCGGCTACCGTCTCTACAACGGTGAAGATCTCGAGCGGCTGCACCAGGTTCTGCTCTTCCGCGAGCTGGGATTCTCCCTGCCCGAAATCCGCCAGATCGTCCTCGACCCCACCTTCGACCGCGCCGAGGCTCTGCGCGCCCAGCGCGCCCTGCTCGCCGAGAAGGCCCGGCGCACCCAGGCGATGCTGTCCGCGATCGACGCGGCGCTCGCCACGACAGAGGAAGGAGCGACCATGAGCGACCAGGAACGCGCCGAGATGTTCGGCGAGCTCTTCGACGGCTTCAACCCCAACGACTACGAGGAAGAGGTCCAAGACCGCTGGGGCGACACCGACGCCTACAAGCAGTCCGCCGAGCGCACCAAGCGATACACCAAGGCCGACTGGGCCCAGATAGCCGCCGAGCAGGACGCGAACACGGCCGCGTTCGTCGCGCTGATGGAAGCTGGCGTGCCGAGCGACTCCCCCGAGGCCATGGCGCTGGCGGAGGCCAAGCGCCTCATCATCAGCAAGTGGTTCTACGACTGCCCCGTCGGGTTCTACGTCAACATGGCGTGCATCTGGGTCAACGACCCCAGGTTTACCAAGAACATCGACAAAGCGAGGCCCGGCTTGGCCGCATACAGCTTGGCCGCCGTGCAAGCGCTGGCCGCTAGCAAGAAGTAGAGCGCAGCGCGACGCACTTACAGGTGGTCGTGGAACCCGTCCGCGATATGCGACCCGTCGCAGAACGGCTTGTTCTTGCTCTTGCCACAGCGGCACAGTGTCATCCGGTTGCGCACCTCGTATTCGCGCCCGTCCGCCGAAACGATCTGTATGCCGCCCTTGACCCAGACCGGGCCGCTCACACCCATCTGCGGGTCCTGCACCAAGCCGATGCCCGGATCGAGCGTGGGCTCGTGCGCCAGGCCCGTCGCCTTGTCGACCGCAGTGTAGCGGCCGCTTGGACACAGCTTGCTCTCCTCGACGGCGACGTCCGCTGCCTCGTCGTCGTCCTCGTTGACGCGGTGCCAGACCGTACCGGCCCGATGGCAGAAGCGCGCGTCGGCGCACAGGTCCTTCTGGTCGAGCACATCGACTCGGGGTCCCGGGAGTGTCTCGGCGAGTTGCTCGTAGCCCTCGAAGCTCGCAGTCTCGGTGCCGTCGAATCCCACGGTCGCGTGCGTGCCGTCGCAGTACGGCTTGCTGCCCGATTCGCCGCAGCGGCACAGCCCGCACGTCTCGCGCTTCTCAAGCTCGAGCCCGTGCTCCCAGCCGAGCGACTCGCCCTCGTCGTCCGAGACGATGGTCTCGACAGAGACAGGAACCCTCCCGGACGCGATGTACGGTCCGTCTTTGGTGACCCTGATCTTCATCCCGGCTGCGGGGTCCATTTACACTCCTGTCGCGGGCAACTGCGGTTATCTTCGCTTCAAGGTATACCCGACCCGTATCGGCGAAGCCATCGGCACACACAATCCACACGCAGCGGGCGTGTCCGTCGGCCCGCCCGAGGGAAGGCTCCCTCTAGACGATTAGGCGGGACTGGCGCCGGCGCGCCGGGGAGGAGTGAAGATGCGGCTAGAGGGTAAGGTTGCGGTCATCACAGGAGCAGCCTCCGGCATGGGCCAGGCGATGGCCCAGCTGTTCTCGGCCGAGGGCGCCAAGATCGTGGCGGCCGATTGGCATCAAGAGTCGCTCGACGCAGTCGTCGCCGAGATCAAGGCGGCTGGCGGAGAGATAGTCGGCGTGCAGGGAAACGTCGCGTTGAAGGCAGACTGCGAGCGCGTCATCGACACGGCGGTAGCCACATACGGTGGGCTCGACGTCCTGTGCAACAACGCGGGCGTCATGGACCAGTTCCAGCCCGTGGGCGAACTCGACGACGACGTATACGAGCGGGTCATGTCCATCAACATCAACGGCCCGGTCCACCTGACGCGCAAGGCCGTCCCACTCATGATCGCACGTGGTGGGGGTTCCGTGATCATGACCGCGTCGGCCGCAGGGATCGGAGGCGGGGCCGCTGGGGCGGCGTACACAATCTCGAAGCACGCACTCATCGGGCTCACTCGCTCGACGGCATACAGTTATGCGCTGCAAGGCATCCGCTGCAACGCGATGGCGTGCGGTGGCGTCGAGACCAACATCCAACAGAGCATTGACCCGGCGAAGGTCGACCAGGCTGGTGCGGCCCGCTACGGCGCATACCAGGCGCTCATCCCGGCGTTCCTCAAGCCGGTCGAGATTGCTCGACTCGCGCTGTTCCTCGCCTCTGACGATTCCCAGCACGTGAACGGTGCCATCATCCCAATCGATGGCGGCTGGACCGTCGCCTAACGCGCGCGCTGCGCTACACTCGAATCACGGTGCGGTCGCCGCCAGCCGGCGGCCGCACGCCGTTTCGGGAGGGAGTACTCGCGTGGCCAAGGGCAAGGGCAAGCTCAAGACCAAGCCGTCCGCCGAGAAGCCCACAGGCTTTAGCCCCGCGCAGGCCGCCGAGGAGCTGGGCGTGCCTGTCGCATGGGTCCGCTCGCAGATTGCGGCCGGTGTCGTGACCCCAGCGCGATCGAGCGACAAGCGCAACGCACGCTACATCCTCTCAGAAACCCACGTTGACACCCTGCGCTCCATCGCTGCCGAGGACCCCTCGGCTGGCGGCACGGCGGCTCTCGCGCGCGTCTCGCAGCTCGAATCCGAGCGCGCCAATCTGCTCGCGCAAGTTGCATGGGAGCGTGCGATCTCGCAGGAGCAACAAAAGGCGCTCGAGACCGAACTCGCCCGCGCCGAGAAGCTCGCTGCCGACCTCGAGACGCAGCGCGCACGAGTCGAGGCGCTCAAGGCGCTCAGCGCGTGGGACAGAGTGCTCGGGCGCCACAAAGCGATCTAGCTTCGCGACCAGGCGCCGTGCCATCACGCTCGCGGCCCGTCCGCCGGACCGGGCTCGGGCGCGTGCAGCTACGAGCTGGGCGCGTGCCGCATGCTGCGCTCGATCAACGTCTGCTGCGCGTCGACTCGCTCCTCGCCCTCGGCCACCTGCGCTCGGACGTACGTACCATCCGGCTGCATGTCACGGGCGTGCGTGTTGTCGGCGAAGTAGATGTCGAGCGCGTCGGCCTTCAGCCGCTTGATCAACGACGGATCCTTGATCGGGAAGAGGATCTCGACTCGGCGGTCGAGGTTTCGGCGCATGAGGTCGGCGCTGCCCACGAGCACGGTCGGATCGCCCGCATTGCCGAAGTAGTAGACGCGGCTGTGCTCGAGGAAGCGGCCCACGACGCTTCGGACGCGGATGTTCTCGCTCACACCCAGCACGCCCGGACGCACCTGGCAGATACCGCGGATGAGAAGCTCGATCTTGACGCCTGCAATCGAGGCTTCGTAGAGGAGCTTCGTGACCTTTGCGTCGACGAGGGAGTTGGCTTTGAGGATCATGTGGCCGCCTCGGCCAGCGCGCGCATGCTCGATCTCGCGCATCACGAGTCCCTCGAGCCCGCTGCGGATGGTGTTGGGCGCAACCAAGAAGCTCTCGTAACTCTCGCGCAGTGCGTAGCCTGTCAGGAAGTTGAACAACTCAGTGGCGTCCTCACCCATGGCCTCGTCGGCGGTGAGGAAGTCCAGGTCGGTGTATTGCGTGGCGGTGACGACGTTGTAGTTGCCGGTCCCTAGATGCAGGTAGCGGCGGATTCGCTTGCCTTCTCGGCGGACGATGAGCGCGATCTTGGAGTGCGTCTTGAGGCCGAGCACACCGTAGACCACGTGGACGCCTTCTTGCTCGAGTCGCCGAGCCCAGCCGATGTTGCTCTCCTCGTCGAAGCGCGCCTTGAGCTCGACGAGCGCCGCGACCTCCTTGCCGTTTTGCGCCGCTTCGAGAAGCGCCTCGACCACGGGGCTGTCCTTCCCCACGCGATAAAGCGTCATCTTGATGGCGAGCACATCGGGATCGCTTGCCGCCTGCTTGAGCAGGTCCACGAACGGCTCGAAGGAGTCGAACGGGCGATGCAGCAAGATATCGCGCTCGCGAATCGCAGCGAACAGATCGACCTGCTCCTCGTCGTCGAGTAGCTGCAAGGGAGCTGGGCGGAAGGGTGTGTCTTTGAGGTCTGGCCGATCGATCTTGTAGAGCTCCATCAGGTTGCTGGCACCGATGGGCGGCTCGAGCACAACGATGTCCTCGGGATCGAGCTTGAGATTCTCAACCAGGATGTCGCGCACGAAGTCGGGCAGCGACGGTGTCACCGTGACGCGCACGACGCTGCCGAACCGGCGCTTGCGCACGCCTTCCTCGATCGTCTCGAGTAGGTCCTCGGCCTCGAGCTCTTGGATGGCCACCTCGGCGTCACGAGTCACGCGGAAGGCGTGCGCCTCGACCACCTCCGAGCCCGGGAAGATCATGTCCATGTGCGAGATGATGAGCTGCTCGAGCCATACGAAGTGAAACGCTCGGCCTCGGCTGGGCTGATCGGGCTTCAGCTCGCAGTGCGGCCCGCTGGCCTCTGGCGCACACACCGGCACCAACCGAGGAAGGGCGCGCGGCATCTTCACGCGCGCGAACCGCTCTTCGCCTTCGGGCGTTCGTATGAGGATGGCGAGGTTCAGGCTCAGGTTCGAGATGTGTGGGAAGGGGCGCGCGGGGTCGAAGGCCAGCGGCGTGAGCACGGGGTAGACGTAGCTCTCGAAATACTCGTCGGCGAACCGCTTCTGCGCGTCGTCGAGTTCGTCGTAGTCCAGGATGTAGATTCCGGCGGCACACAGTTCGTCGCGCAGCGCCTTGAACGCGCGGCGGCTACGGCGCAGCAGCGAGCTGGCGCGGTCACGAACGAGCTGAAGCTGCTCGGCGGGCGTCAGCCCGTCCGCGGACAGATCGCGCACGCCCGCCGCGACCTGCTGCTTGAGACCAGCGACGCGCACCATGTAGAACTCAGCCATGTTGGAGCTGAAGATCGAGAGGAACTTGACGCGCTCGAGCAACGGGTTGGCCGAGTCCTCGGCTTCCTCAAGTACGCGCTCCTGGAAGTCGAGCAGCGACATCTCGCGGTTCAGGTAGAGCGCCGGCGCGGTCAGGTCGACCGCCGGTGGAAGCGCCGGCTCGGGCTCGGCGACCAACGGCATCGGCTCGATCTCGGGGACGGTCACGACCCCGGCCTGCGGCGGTGTGGTCGGCTCCGGCCGCACACGCGTCGCCGCCTCGGCAGGCGATGGCGCGGCCGGCTGAGCCTCGTCTCCCGACAACACGCTGCTGGGCAGACCCCCGGCTCCGACAGTCTCGTCGTTCATCTCTGTGCTTCCCCTCGTCGCTCTGCGTTCCACACCAAACGGCCACCACCACGGCATACGCGCTACTCGCCTTCCAGTACGGCGACTTCAACGCGTCGGCCGAACGTCTCCTCGAACAGGTCCTTCTTCTTTCCCACACCGTACAGCTCTGCATGAAGATCAACGGCGCCAACGACATCGAACCGAGTGACCTCGCCGTCGTCGGTCACCGAAACGGATGCGATCCGAGAGCCGCGTCCCCGGTCGAGACCGTCCGCGATCCGGAGGATCGCGGCGAGCTGGCGTACCGTCGCGCGATCGGCGGGCTCGATGGCCGCCCACGACTCGTGGCTGCGCTTGGGCAGCGCCTTGGTGTGATAGCGCGCGATCGCCGCCACCATCGCGGTCTCCCGCCGAGTAAGTCCGGGCAGCCCCGAGTGAAGAATCAGGTGATAGCTGTGCCGGTGGTGCCTGTCGTAGGCGATGTAGTAGCCGATGTCGTGAAGCATCGCCGCCGATTCGAGCAACCGGCGATCGCCCGGCTGCAGGTGCATCACGTCCGCAAGCTGGTCGAAGATCGAGAGCGACAAAGCCGTGACGTGCTCGGCATGTTGCTGGTCGAAGCGATAGCGTCGGCCCACGTCGCGAACCGAGTCCATGTGGTCGGGTGCGGTCGCTTCGATGGCGCCATCGCTCGCCAACGTGTCCAGCACGATGCCTTCTCGGATACCCCGCGCGTTTACCAGAACGCTGCTTGCGCCGAACAGCTTCAGCGTCTCGGCGAGCACGAGCGTGCCCGCCAGGATGATGTCGATGCGCTCTGCCGGCATGCCTGCCATCGCGAGGCGCTCGGCGGCCGTCGAATGAGAAAGGATGCCGAGCAGCTGCATGATCTCCGGCCGCTCGATCTGCACGCCCTGCAGCGACTCGTACCTGCGGCCACGCATGCCGGCGACCACTGCGGCGATCGTCGTGATTGCGCCGCCCGAGCCCACCAGTACGGAGACGCCCGGCTGCAGTGGCGTCACACTGGCGAGCAACGTGCGTCGCACGAAACGCTTCAGCTTCTTGAACGATGCCTCGCTCGGCGGATCCTCGGCAAGAAAGCGCTCGGATATCACGCGCGCACCGATTCGCATCGAGACGATGCTCACGGGCTCTTCGCCCACGCCCTGCACGATCTCCACCGACCCGCCGCCTATGTCGAGAATCACCGACTCCGGCATCTCGGTGGTCATCGGCATCGCCGAGAGCCACACGAGGCGTCCTTCCTCCTCCGCCGAGATGATCTCGACGTCGAGGCCGGCCTCGTTGTGCAGCCTGTCGACCAGCTCCTGACCGTTGCTCGCGCGGCGCACGGCCTCGGTTGCGATGGCTCGCACCTCGGTCACCCCGAGGTTGCGGCCGATATCCATCATCGCCTTGAGTGCCGAGACGGTTCGGTCGACCGCCTCGGGATCGAGTTGCCCGCTGGCGTCGAGTCCCTGACCCAGGCGCGTCATCTCTTTCTCGTCGTCGATGATGCGGTGCGGACCGCCAACCGGCACCTCGACGATGTTCGAACGCACGGAGTTGGTCCCGACGTCGATGACCTGCAGCAGTCTCACGGGCGTTCCTCCGGTGCGGGCGCAGGCGCACCGAGCGCGGGCGCAGCGTCCGGGACGAGGTCGGGGGTCTGGTCTGGGGCTGGCGCGACGCTGCGTAGCTGCGGGCGCACCCACGGCTCGGCACCGATCACGACCGGTGGTTCGATGGCCAGCCCCGCGGCGTCCGAACTCCAGGGCTGCGCCGCGGTGTCGATCGGCGGCATGCCGTCGGGCGAGATGACGGCTGCCTCCGCCAGCACGACCGCAGGCTGCGGGGACGATCCCTCGGCAGGTGCGATCACCACCTCCAGCGCGGCTGGCGAGTGTGCCGCTGCGGCCTCGGCTGTGGGCTCGGCGGGCGCGGGTTCGGGCAGTCGCGAGAGGGGCAGCAAGAGCGCGGGCAGCAGCTCGCCAGCCGGGTGCTCGGTAGTCAGCGTCAGGAACGCCTCGAACGTCGCCCGGGCGCGCTCCTCCAACAGCGTGGTCACGTCACCCAAGTCGCTTGCCGAGACACCCGCGCGCGCGGCGAGTGCGACTAGCTCCGGCGCCTGCAGCTGATCGAGAAAGAGGTGCAGGTCGTGCAGATCGCCGAGCGTGTCCTGGAACTCGGTGAGCACCGGGTGTACGGCGTCGAAGTCGTCGCCGTACACCGGCGCGAACACCTCGACGGCGTATCGCAGCCGCTTGAAGTCGATGCGCAATGCGTGCTGCTGCAGCGTGTTCTCCTCCGGCAGCGCGCCGGGCAGCGCGCCGAAAACCACGCTCGCACGTTGCGCGACCTGCGCGTGCGCGAAGCCGGACAGCGGCCGCTTGGCCTCCGTCGAGCTGCCGCCGATCGAGCGCGCCAGCTTGCGCAGCGTGCGGCGGTTCTCGGCGAGGTCGAGACGCGATAGCTCGCGGTTCAGCGCCACCAGCTGCTGCTCGCGAGTGCCCATTCGGCGGCCGATCAGGAAGGCGACGGCACGCTTGCCACCGTTGCCGAGGCTCTTGGCGAAGCCAGCAAACTCGTCGATGAAGACGTCGGCGTCGCGGACCGGACCGAGCGCGCGCGTAATGCGCCGAACGCGCCCGTACCACTCGCGGAACTCGCGCTGCGGATAGAGCGGATCGAGCAGTCGCATCGTCTCTCTCAGCCGCCGAGAGGCCACACGCATGTCGTGCACGGCATCCATGTCCGCGCCGCTGGAGGCGGCTCCTTCGAGGGCGAACAGCGGCTCGGCCTTCGCCAGCAGAAGCGCCGGGGCAGCGTCGGCAAGCGGCGTGAAGGCATCGACGCCTGGTACCGCAAACCGCTGATCCATCTACAGGTCCTCCATCGGTCAAGCCACGAGCTCGGCGAATGTGAAACGTGACGCGGGCAACTTCCGGGGCAATACACTCCAGTGGGGCCGCGTTCGTGCAGGCAGCGCCACCGTTTGAGCATACCCGAGCCCTGACAGGAATGGTTAGATGCCCGACGTTTCCGCGAAGCCCGCGGGTAAGGAGCCCAACATGACCTCCGACACGCCCACGCCCGAGCCCGCACCTACGCCCGAGCCGGAACAGCCAACACCGCCGGCACCAATCGCGTACACCACGCTTCTCCCGCACTTCACCCCCGCCGAGCACCTTGCCCGTGGCCGAGCCGCCCGCCAAGACACTCCGCGCAGCTCGCACGCGTCGTGGGAGACGTGGTCCGACCGGCCAGACCCGATCGACGTGCTGGAGGAGCAGGGCGCGCATCGCACGCCAGAGCTTCTGCCCATCCGCTACGGCCGCATGGTGGCATCCCCGTTCGCGTTCTACCGCGGGGGCGCCGCGATCATGGCGTCCGACCTGGCGACGACTCCGCGCAGCGGTCTGAAGGCGCAGTGCTGCGGAGATGCGCACTTGGTCAACTTCGGAGTGTTCGCGTCGCCGGACCGCTCGCTCGTCTTCGACATCAACGACTTCGACGAGACGCTGCCCGGGCCGTGGGAGTGGGACGTGAAGCGTTTGGCGGCCAGCTTCGAGGTCGCCATGCGCGATCGCGGGATGGATGCGACGGCACGGCGCGGCGCGGTTCTGGTGGCTGCACGCACCTATCGCGAGACCATGCTCGAATTCGCCCAGCTCAACACGATGGACGTCTGGTACGCACGCCTCGACGCCGTTGAGCTGCTGGAGAACCTGCAAGCCACTGGCGATCGCAAGGACGCCAAGCGCGTCGCGAAGGGCTTGGAGAAGGCGCAGTCGAAGAACAGCCTCCGCGCGCTGGAGAAGCTCACCGTGACGGTCGACGGCGAGCCGCGGATCATCAGCAACCCGCCGCTCATCGTCCCGGCCTCCGAGCTGCTGCAGGGCGCCGAGTTCGACCGCTTCACCGAGGTCATCCACCAGTTCCTGTCCAACTACGCCGCGAGCCTTCCAGACGACCGGCGCCATCTGCTGACCGAGTTCGAGTTCAAGCAGATTGCGCGCAAGGTCGTGGGAGTAGGCAGCGTCGGCATGCGCTCGTGGATCGTGCTGACGCTCGGACGCAACACCGACGACCCGCTGTTCCTACAGCTCAAGCAGGCGGAGAGCTCCGTAATGGAGCGCTTCGTTGGTCGAAGCCGCTACCGCAACCACGGGCGCCGAGTAGTCGAGGGGCAGCGCCTGATGCAGGCCGCGAGCGACATCTTGCTTGGCTGGTACAAGGTGTTGGCGTTCGACGGGCTCGTCCACGACTTCTACGTCCGTCAGCTCTGGGACGGCAAGGCCTCGCTTGACGTTGCGACAATGCCGGCTCGGATGTTCGGCCCATACGCACGTGCGTGTGGCTGGACGCTTGCTCGGGCGCACGCACGCAGCGGCGACCGAATTGCCATCGCGGGCTACCTGGGAGCCGGCTCGGTGTTCGACGAGGCAATCGCTGACTTCGCGGCCACGTACGCCGATCAGAACGAGCGCGACTACGAGAAGCTCGTTACGGCGGTCAAGAGCGGGCGGATCGCGGCGCAGACGGGAGTCTAGGGCTCGGACTACTTGCCTGCCCGTGAGTCGGCCACTGAGACCCATACGTTGCTGCCGACGGGCACGGTCAGTCCCGCCGAGGGCGCCTGATCGACGACCACGCCGTCCGGCGTCCCTGTGGCCGTGACGGCGCGCGGCGACGCGAACAGCCTCGTGTTGCTCGCCTCCCGGCTTGCCTGCACGAACGTCTCGCCGACCATCTGAGGCACGACCACACCGGGTGTTCCCGGCCCCAACGAAACCACGATAACGTCGGCCGAGCCGGTCGAGGCGGTATCACCTGCGCGCGGAAGTTGTTCGATGACCTCTCCGGAGTGCATGGAAGGGCTGTATGCGTACAGCACGGTAGGCACGAAGAGCTCGTACTCCAAAGCCGCTTGGGCGTCGCTCGACACAGCCCCAACAACGTCCGGGACGATTGCCTGCCTCGGCGATATCGCGACCGCGATGTTGACCGGCGATCCTTGGGCGACGTTGGTGTAGGGCGCCGGCGATTGGCCGATGATCCTGCCGGCAGGAAAGTCCTTCGTGACCCGGTACGTCGCCCTCCCCTCTCGGAGACGCGCGCCGATGAGGAGTCTGCTCGCCGCATCTGGAGTCAGGGACACGAGGGCGGGCACCGGAACTGGCAACGTCGCCCTCTCGAAGAACCACGCACCCAGCCCAAGGGCAAACACAGCAACGACCCCGACAGCGATCAGGACGACAGCGGGCGCTCGGCGCTTGGGCGCATCGACGGCGAGCTCTGCGGAAGCTGTTGCATCAGGACTGACCGAAGTGTCGGTGGGAGTCGAGACGTCGCTTGCCGAGGACCCCTCGGGGTCTGCTGGATACGAGCCGAGCTCGTCGCGCGTCATCTCACTCCTCTTGCCGTCGGTGCGTCAGTCCCTCGCTAGGGTAGCGCGGTCAGCACGACCGCCGCCAGCGCCAGACAAACTCCGAGGATCTGGAGGCGGTGCAGGCGTTCATGCAGCACGGTTCGCGCCAGCAAGATCGTGGTGACCGGATACAGCGAGCCGATCACCGAGGCGACCGCCATCGGACCGATCCGCAGCGCGGTGATCATCGTGAAGTTCGCCGCAGCATCGAGCACTCCCGCAAGCAGCGCAGGCGCCAGCGCCGAGCGACTCAGAGCACGCCCTGACGAGCCGCGACCCAGCATCGCCACGCCCAGGATGAGCGCGCCGGTGCAGCGCGCGACCAGCAGCGGGGCCAGGCCGCTCGCGTGGCTGGTAAACGACAGCGCGATGAGCGAGCAGGCGAAGCCAGTGCCCGCAAGTACTGCCAGCATCACCGCGCGCGGAGGGGTGGCGTGCTCGTCGTCGGGGTCTGTCACCGTGCTCACGACCACGACGGCGACGATCGCCAACGCGAGCCCAAGCAGTGGGGCGAAGCCAACGCGCGAGCCGCGGAAAAGGTCGAACGCAGCCGGGCCTGCGCCAGCGAGCGCCGCGGTCACCGGCGCAACGATGCCCATGCGGCCTGCAGCAAGAGCGGCGTACAGCGACAGCACGCCTACCGTGCCCACGACTCCCGAAACCGCTGCCCAGCCGAAGTCGGCGGATGTGAACGCGGCCGGCCGCACGAAGACGAGCACCACGGCGAAGATGGCGACGCCAATGCCGTAAACCACAGCCGTCACCGAGAGTGCGGAGCCTCGCCTGCTGGCGAGCCCGCCGAGGAAGTCAGAACCGCCAAAGAACGCCGCTGTCGCCGTCGAGATGAGAGCTGTCAGCACGGGGCTTCGACAGGCTCCTTGCTGTTGGCAAGATCGGCCAGCGTCTGGGAGCTCATGAACTCACGCAGCACCGCTGACGCTGCAGTCCAGATCGGGTGCACTGGGCAGTCGGACGACCGGCCGCAGTGTGTAGGATCGGCCACGCAGATATTAAGCTGCAGGTTCTCCCCAGCGACTGCCAGGACCTCTCGCAGCTGTATCTGCGACGCCGAGCGCGCCAAGAGGAATCCGCCGCTGCGGCCTCGGCGGGACTCGAGAATCCCTGCATCAGCAAGGTTGCCCAAGATGGTGCGGGCAAGCTCGTAAGGAACACCGGCTTCGTCCGACAGCGCGCGAGCAGAGACCACGGTTCCTTGTGTGCGCTTCGCGAGCCCGACCATCAGCCGGACCGCGTAGTCCGCTTCGCGAGTAATGACCACGGTAGCTCAATCCTCTCGGATGCGCCCCGTTCAGCCCCGTTGAACAGGTACGTACTTGTTACAGACACCCGTACAGTATCAGTTCAACCGTGCTCGCGTCAGCCCGGGGGAGCGTGCTACCTGCGCCCGGCCTTCTTACGGTCGTTCGCCGACAGCAAGCGCTTGCGAAGACGGATGCTCTTGGGCGTGATCTCCACAAGCTCATCGTCCTCGATGTACTCGAGGGCTTCCTCGAGCGTGAACAGGATCGGCGGGTGCAAGACGATTGCCTTGTCAGCCGAGGATGTGCGCATGTTGGTAAGCTGCTTGGCCTTGGCGACGTTGACGACCAGATCGCCTTCCTTGGCGGCCTCTCCCACGATCATGCCTTCGTAGCACATGACGTTCGGGCCGATGAACATCTTGCCGCGCGTCTGCAGCGTGTCGATGGCAAAGGCCGCGGACTTCTCGGTGGCGTTGGCGATCATCGAACCGTTCTGACGGCCGCCCAGATCGCCGCTGAACGGGCCGTACTCCTTGAAGTGGTGGAACAGAATCCCCTCGCCGCGGGTGGCATTGAGGATTCTGGTTCGCAGGCCCATGACTCCGCGGGTCGGGATCTTGAACTCCAGGTGCGTGCGCTCCTCGCGCAGTACCATGTCAGTCATCTCGCCGCCGCGGGCGCCGAAGATCTCGATGACCTTGCCGGCGAACTCACTCGGCACGTCGACGACGGCCTCTTCGATCGGCTCGAGCTTCTTGCCGCCTTCGTTCTTCAGGATGACCTGCGGTCGGCCGACCTGGAACTCGTAGCCCTCGCGACGCATCGTCTCCATCAGCACGGAGAGATGCAGAACGCCTCGGCCGGCGACCTCCATGCCGCTCTTGTCCTCGGTCTCGGTGATGTTCATCGAGATGTTGGACTCGGCCTCGCGCAGCAGTCGCTCCTTGATCTGGCGACCGCCGACGATCTTGCCTTCCTGCCCGATGAGCGGGCTGGTCGACGGCGCGAACACGATCGACATCGTGGGTTCTTCGACGTGAATCGGGTCAAGCTGAACGGGCTCGATGCGGCAGGTGAACATGTCGCCGATGTCGCAGTCCTCGATACCTACGACGGCACAGATGTCGCCGGCGTGGACCTCGGTGGCCTGCTGGCGGCCCATGCCCTCGAACGTGAAGAGGTCCTTGACGTTGGCCTGATAACGACTGCCGTCGTTCTTGACCACGAGGATGCGCTCGCCGTTGTGCAGGGTACCCGAGAACACGCGGCCAATGCCGATACGGCCTACGAAGCTCGAGTAGTCAATCGTGCAGACCTGCATGGCGACCGGACCATTGATGTCGACGTCCGGTGCGGGGATGTGCTCGATGATGGCGTCCAGAAGCGGCACCATGTCCATGTTGCCGTCGTCGGGCTCGACACGAGCGTAGCCGTTCACGGCGCTCGTATAGACGACGGGGAAGTCGAGCTGCGCGTCGTTTGCGCCCAGGTCGAGCATCAGCTCGAACACCTCGTCGATGACCTCATGCGGACGGGCGCCCGGACGGTCAATCTTGTTGACGACAACCATCGGCTTCAGGCCGTGCTCGAGAGCATGCTTGAGCACGAAACGGGTCTGCGGCATCGCGCCTTCGAAGGCGTCGACAATCAGCAGGCAACCATCGGCCATCTTCAAGACGCGCTCGACCTCGCCGCCGAAGTCAGCATGGCCCGGCGTGTCGATCACGTTGATCTTGGTGTCGTGGTAACGAATCGAGATGTTCTTCGCGAGGATCGTGATGCCGCGCTCGCGCTCTTGGTCATTGGAGTCCAAGACGCGCTCGGCGACCTGCTGGTTGTCTCGAAAGACGTGCGTGGTCTGAAGAAGCCTGTCGACCAGCGTGGTCTTGCCGTGGTCGACGTGGGCGATGATGGCGATGTTGCGGACGTCGTTGACGCGCATGCGTTTTCAGCTCCGTACGGTAGGTTGCCAGCACCTCAGGGTGCGGGCGCGAACATCAAGCGTAGCACGGGCGTCAACGGCGCCTCAATCGAGCCTGCGATCTGTCGTAGCTGAATCAATGTCGAGGCTGAGCGCACTCGAGAGGAGTCCCGCGCTCATGGTTGCTCGGAACGCGGAACTCCTCGAAGAGCTTGCTAGAGCGCCTTGCTACTCGTCCGCAGGAAGTTGCAGATCCAGAAGGCACTTGTCGGCTCCTGCGCCCAGACGGCTTAGGAACGTCAGATCGAGACCGGCGCCCGCGAAGGTCCCCTCGTCGACTGCCGCCGCGATCTCGCACAACGTGTCGACTTCTTCGGCGGGAAGTCCCATGCCCTCCCACGCGGCGTGGAGCGGGCACGATGTCATGCGAAGCACGATGTGGCCGTTGGAGTTCTCCTCAATCCCCGGCTCGAACAACTCGCCCTGGCAGGGGGATCCGTTGCAGAAGATGCTACCTACCTCGACGAGATCGGCTGCTTCGACCGCCGGACGGTACTTGCGACCCACCTCGATGCCTCGGCGGTAGATAGCACGCTTCATGAGCGCAATCGCCGCGTCCTTGCCGATCGTCGTGACCAGCTCCTCGTAGATGTACGCGTACATGTATGCGCGGGTTTCGAACGCGGAGCGCGTCTCGGCACGCGACTTTGCGAGTTCGGCCTCTAGCTCTTCGATCGTGCGAGCGCTCTGTTCCATGCGGCCCTCCAAGATGGCGCGGAATCATCGGGTTACGCAGTCGATTCTACTCTCACACGATGCCGCCAAACGCGACGTGCGCGTGGCCGTTACTGGCCACGCGCACGTGTTGCCAAACAACCGAGTGTTCGGCCGTGATCTTGAGCCGACCGCTAGGACGTCTGGAGCTCTGGCGCCGGTGCGGGCGTGTCGTCGTGACCGTGGCCACCGGGATGGACCTCGAGCTCTTCCATCCCGAAGAAGTCCAAGGCGCAAGGCACGTCGGCCGTTGCAGCGAGGTACAGGTGGATCGTCATCATCAAGATGAACGCCCAGTTGATGACGTAGTGGACGGTGCGGATGATCCACATCCACAGCGCCATGCCTCCCAGACCGCCGGCCCACGTGCCCACCAGAATCTGGCTCAAGCTCGTGCCGAAGAGGAAGCCGTAGCGCACGAGGCAAAGACCGGTGATGGCCTGGATGATCATCATGTAGAGGAACAGGTTGTACGAGATCTTCTGTAGCACGTTGTACTTGGCGACGTGCGGCTTGTTGTTGCTGAAGTAGCCGTAGTACGCAAGCACGCCGAGCGTCGACTGGAGATCCTTCTTGCCAATCGCGAACTCACGCCAGTCGGCGTTGGTCTTGGAGAAGAAGGCGTACCAAACGCGCCAGACCAGGGTCACGATGACCACGGTCATCAAGACGTAGTGCGTGCCGCGCATGAAGTCGCGCCCATCCGCGAAGTACGGGAAGCGCAGGTACATACCCGTGAAGCCCAAGCCGATCATCGAGAACATGTGCACCGCGTGCACGAACTTGGGTGCCGCCGGGGGCCTCGAGTCATGCTCCGGCCACTCGCCTTCGATAAAGGACTTCCTGAATCGCCCGAGGTACACGAAGAGCGAGAAATGGAAGATCAGGAAGATCAATATGAACGCGTAGAGTCCTGTGAAAATGACATCGAGCCAGACGTTGATCGTCGTCAGACTCATCGTTCCCCCTCACCCGAGTTCGCGGGTCGTTGGCCGGACCCGCATTGCAGCCAGTAGACGAGCCAGTACTCCCGCCTGCGCGCTTAGTTCGACGCACGCTTGCGGCTTCCCTCTTAGCACGCGCGTGTTTGCACGAGCTTCAACGCTTCCCACGAGAACGCCTGTGGGCTCACTCCAACCCATCGCGAACGACGGGGCAGGTCATACAGTGACATCCGCCGCGGCCTTTGCCCAGCTCTGTTCCATCGATTTCGATGACCTCAATGCCGGATGCGCGCAGGTTGGCGTTCGTCTTGGTATTGCGAGCATAACCGACAACGACGCCCGGCTCGATAGCCACGACGTTATTTGCGTCGTCCCACTGCTCGCGGGCGGCTCCAAAAGCGTCGCCGCCCGTCGGGATCGTGCGCAGCTGCGGCACACCCATGGCGTCAGCCGCTGCCGGCAGCAGACCGGGCTCCTCGGTGATGTCGAAGTGGTCGTCGCGGTCGCCCGGGCGGATGCTGAATACGCGCATGGCGTCGACGACCGGAGCGAAGAGCGTCACGGCGTCACGGTCCACGAAGTTGAACACTGTGTCGAGGTGCATGTAGCTGCGATCCTGTTGCATGCGGCAAGCGATGACGCGCTCCGCTGCGCCCGCCGAGAACAGCGAGCGCGTTATGTGCTCGACCATACGGCCTGTGGAGCGCTCACCCAGACCCACAAGAACGGTCTTGTTGCCGATTGGCATGATGTCGCCGCCTTCGAGAGACGCCGTCTGCCCGAAGTCCTCGACGGCGAAGCGCTCGGCGTCGCCGGCGGGCGGATACCAGAAGTCGAAGCTCGCCTCGGTGAAGAGCGGATGGTGACGGTAGATCTCCGAGACGTTGGAGACCTCGAGTCGCCGTGCATGCCAGAACAGCGGCGGCAGGACGACGCCCCCAAAAATCCACGCCGAGGAGTCGCGTGTGAACAGCGTGTTTGGAAGCGGCGGCAAGACGAACGACATCTCCTCGGAGAGCACGGCGCCCAGCGAATGTCGGTTGATGACCTCGAGGTCGAGTCCCTCGAGCTCAGAGATCAGCAACCCGCCGATGAGCACTGACGCCAAGCGGTCGGGCGGCAGCGAGTACATCCACTGGCGCAGGTCATCGACGAGCGACAGCCCGACGGTAAACGACGAAACGGCCCGCTCGACCACGTGGCGACAGGCCTCGGGCGAAAGAGCGAGGGTCTCGGCAAGGAGGTCTTCGAGATAGAGCACCTCGACGCCGCGGCCTCGCAAGACGTCGGTGAACTCGTCGTGTTCGCGCTGCGCGCGGTCGACGGCGACCAGATCGTCGAACAGGAACTCGTGGCGGTTGGCAGGCGTTAGGCGCTCAAGGCTGCGCCCGGGTCGGTGCACCAGCACCTTGCGCAGACGCCCTACCTCGGAATGGACTCCGTACTCCACCATGCAGGTTCCCACCTCTCACCGTTGTGGCGGCGTCCATCGTATCCTGCAGAGCCGAGCGCGTATATGCTGCCGCGTGCGGGTACGTATCCGCTCGTGCCCACAATCCGCGATACGCCCCAGCCAAGGAGAGTCCTCATGAGCGAACTGATGCCCGGCGTGTTCCTGGTCGACGGCGTCGGAATGCCCGGCCGTCCAGGCACCGTGAACGTCAGCCTGCTGGTCGCAGGCGACGGCACCGCGACCCTGGTTGATGCCGGCTTCCCGGGCGTCAGCGAGCCACTCGCGGCGACGCTTGCCGAGGCAGGGATCTCGGCGGGGGCGGTGAGGCGCGTGATCATCACGCACCATCATCCCGACCACACAGGCGGCCTGCCCGAGGTCGTCGCGATGACCGGCGCCGAGGTGTGGGCGCACACCGACGACGCGGACCTGATCGACGGCACCACCGTTCGCCAGCCACCGGCGGGAATGCCTGCGGGCGCTGCCTCGTCCATGCACCGCATCCTGCCAGCGCCAGTCGATCTGCGGCTCATGGGCGGCGAGGTCCTCGGCGTACTCGGGGGGTGCCGGATCTTGCACACTCCGGGGCACACTCCGGGGCACATCAGCCTCTACCTGCCCGAGCTCTCGCTGCTCATCGCCGGCGACATCCTGCGCTACGAGAACGGCGACGTGACCCGGGCTCCCGCAATGTTCACCGCAGACGCCGAGACCAACGAAGCCTCGCTTCGAGCGCTTGCACGCCTGGAGTTCGAGCGGATGCTGCCCTACCACGGCGACTTCCTCGGCGCAGACGCCAGCTCTCAGATGCGCCGGAACCTAGGGCTGTAGCGCGAACGCCGGGTACTTGGGCTCGACGCGCCTTGAGGCATCGCTCGGAATCTCGCGTTAGACACCGGCGTACTCCCAATGGGGTACGCCAAGATGCGACTGCGCGCCGACGCGGCCACTCCGCTGCGGCGCAAGAATGAGTGACAAGCCGATGCCACGAAGACGTGGCGGTCCGGGCACCGGCCCAAATGGCGGGGAACCCCACCCCTCCGCCCCCCTTCCTGTTCGGGCCGCCCGTCCCTCAAGGCCCGAACGCACGAAGGCCCGCCTTCTCCCGGCGGGCCTTCGCTGCGTTCTGCGTCGATCCGGCTAGCCTAGGCAGGCTGCCAGAAGCAGCGCTTGGGCGACACGATTTCGCCCGTCTTCTTCAGGTCGTTCATCGCCTTGTCGACGACCTTGCGATCCAAGCCGGTGAGTTCGACGACCTTGCCGGCGTTGACCGGCTCGCCGACGCCCTTGATCGCGTCGAGTACCTGCCGCTTGGGCTCCATCGTGTCTCCTCTCTCATCACCTGTGGCGTGCAGGAGAATACCGTAACTGTGGGCAGTTCACTCGCATTTTCGGCTTCTCCGGCGGTCCCTGGGGGCAAACTGGAACGCGCCCGTAGCTACCCCGGCGGCGAGCAGCGCCGTTGCAGCCAGGCTGTCAGGGTGACGAGATAGTGATCGAGCGATGCGACGTAGCGCTCGTTGACCAGCGTGCCGCTCTCGTCGAAAGACTCGGCCGAGAACGCGATCGCTAGCTCGGCCTCCGAGAACACCGGAGCGCGGAAGAAGTACCAGCTTTGCCGCCAGTGCAACTGACCGCGAATCGTTCCCATGTAGCCGGTGCTCGCACCCATCACCGCCATGGGACGCCCGACCAGCGTCGGGTCGCCGAACGGCCGTGACAGCCAGTCTACGGCGTTCTTCAGGAAGCCCGGCACTCCGTAGTCGTATTCGGGCGACACCAGCAAGACGCAGTCGGCGGACTGGATCGCAGCCTTGGCGTCGAGTACGACTTGGGGCGGCTCGGCCTCCTCGTCCTGGTCGAAGAACGGGAAGTCCCGAATGGCCACTTGGAAGACCTCGAGGCCTTCAGGAGCGTGCGCAATCACGTTGTCGAGGAGCTTCTGGTTGTAGCTGCCCTTGCGCCGAGAACCGCAAAGCGCAGCGACTCGAACCGTCATCGGCTACTCGATTGTGACGTGCGAACCATCGCAGTACGGCGGGTTCTTGGTCAGTCCGCAACTGCAGATGGCCACCGTTCCGGCTTCCTTGATGTCGAACGCGAGCGGCGTGATTCCGCTGCCCTGGTGAGAGCCGTCGCAATACGGCACGGTGCGGGTCTTGCCACACTGACACCAGTAGTACGTTCCTTCGCCGAGCTCGGTGACGAGCGGGTGGCTCTTGCTCTCGTCGTTCTCAAATCTGGTCATGGCGCCTCCAAGAGTAGTGGTCCGAATCTATGCGTGCGGCTAGGCGAACGTATCGTCCGCGTAGCAGTAACGCCATTCCTCGCCCGGCTCGAACGAACGAATGCACGGGTGTCCTTCGGTCTGAGCATGCTTGGTCGCGTGCTTGCCGATCGATTGATCGCAACAACCGACGTGTCCGCAGTCGAGACACTTGCGCAGGTGCACCCACTCCTGGCCAATGGCCAAGCACTCCTCGCAGCCCTGGGTGCGGGCTTCGGGCTCGGGGACGGGGACCGTGCGTAGATGCTGGCAGGTAGCCATAGGGACTCCTCTCGGGGCTGTCGCTAGGTGCGCTTGGATGGTTGCGGTGACACGTACTCAAAGCGGCTGAGATCCCAGCCTGCAAGCTCGCCAGCGATCGCATATGCGCTGCGCAGGAACTTCACGACGCACCCGCGCGGATCGTCTGCGGTGCGCACCGCCTCGTAGGGCAGCATCCACTCGCCCATCTGCTCGACCCACGCCGCGGCGCTCGGGTCGATCGGCGCCAAAGCACACCCCGGTGGCTGCGGATGCAGGTACGCGTAGAAAGCGGCTGGCGCATTCTCGTCGCCCGGCCAGAAGCCGGCGTTGAGGTGCTCGGCGTCCAAGTCGTAGCGCATGATGTAGCCGCGGTCGTCCGGCGCTGGCGCGTGCTCGCCGTTGAAGAGCAGCACCGCCAGGTCGAAGCCGCCCCACCAGAACTGCACCCCGCTGCGGCCAAAGAATCCCGAGCGGAACTCCTCGAAGACTCCCTGCACGTTGCTCAGCAGTGCGTGAAATCGCTGCGCGTCTTGGGGCACGAAGGTGCAGTCGTGGGTGTTCTCGGCGAAGGACGTGGTGTCGGCAAGCTCCTGAGGCTTCGTCCAGATATCGGCTTCCACCCCCAGCTTCGTCAGCGCGGCCGAGAACAGCTGCCATATCTCGGCGACGCAGCGCCCGCCCAGAGTGATGAGCTCGCTTCGGCCGTCGCTTGCCGAGACCCACAGGACGCCGTCGAAGACGTCGACGCCCATCGAGACGAGGCGCTCGCCGACGGGGACCGCGCCAGTGACGAAGCCGCGGGCATCCAAATACAGCGCGGCGTTGAGCCACTCCGGCTGCGAAGGTGCTAGCGCCAGCCGAGCCTTGCCAAGCATCTGCAAGACCATCTGCAGAGTCTTCTTGGTTGGAGCCCAATCGGCGTAGTTCAGTTCGGGCCAAGCAGTTTCACCAGGCATGAATCGCTCGCCTTCCTCGGCAGTCACGGCGTGTTCTCTCGGGCCGTCTTGCGCACCGCGCCGAGCAGGCCAAACAGCTCGCGGCGTTGCTCGGCGGTCAGTGCCCGCCGCACAAGCGCCTCGATGTCGGCGGCGTGTGCGGTGTAAGCAGGTCCGATCAGCGCGCGCCCCGCGTCGGTCAGCTCGATGATGCGGCTGCGTTGATCGGCAGGGTTTACGCCACGCCCAATCAACCCGCGCGACTCCAGCCGGTCGAGCGCGGCCGTGATCGAGCCACTCGTCAGCCCGAGCTTCTCGGCAAGAGCGCTGGGAGTGAGCGGACCGATGTGAAGCAGCACCTCGAGCAGGGTGAAGTCGCTGAAGCCCAAGCCAGCGTTGGCCATGCTGCGGGCGGCCACTCGATGCATGGCCTCGGTGGTACGGAACAGCGAGAGCCACAGTGTGGGGCCGCTCGGCGTGCGCGCCATCTCTCTCGCCTCCGTCTATGTCGATTCGGCCCGGGCGTTTATCTTGACGTCAAGTCAATTCCCGAACAAAGCGCCGACGAAACGGGGTCAGGCGTGGGGATTGTGTGGAGTCCCCTCTGAGCGCGGAGGCAGTCCTTCAGGACGAAGAGGCCGGCGGCGACCTGGTTCCTACCCCGCAATCGCCGCTGGCGGCGTCACGTCATCGTAGATGCGCGCCGAGGCGATCTTGCCGCTCGGGCCGCGCGAGTAGGCGGCGGCGCCGGCCTGCGGGGTCAGGTGTTCGCTGCCCCACTGATCGACCAGGAACTCGAAGACCACCGTCTCTCCGTCGTCGGTGATCGAGCCGAGGTGCAGCTTGATTCCGCCGTCGGAGAGGATCTTCTCGTACCAGGCGGTGCGATCGGCGCCCGTATGCGAGTACGTCGAGCCCGAGGGCTCGCGAACGACGCCGTCGGACTCGAACAACGAGTCGGCCAGCGCGGCATCGCCGTCTGTCAGCGCGCGGTGGAAGGTCCCGACCGGCTCGGCCGGTTCCTCGGCGATGTGATAGGTGTCCAGCACGGGATGGCGGACCTGGTGCG
>JARLGT010000103.1 GCA_031292615.1 Coriobacteriia bacterium
GATCCGGCCGCGACGCTCGCTCAGATCGGGCGCCTCGCCGACGCCGGCTGCGAGATCGTTCGCGTCGCTATCCCCAAGCGCGACGCGCTGCCTGGATTCGCCGAGATCGCCGCGACCTCGCCGCTACCGGTTGTCGCGGACATCCACTTCGACCACAGCATCGCGATCGACGCCGCCCGCATGGGCGCGGCCAAGCTGCGCATCAACCCCGGCAACATCGGCGATATGTCGCGCGTCGACGCCGTCATCGATGCGGCGGGGGAGGCCGGCATCCCGATTCGTATCGGCGTCAACGCAGGCTCGCTTGCTCGCGAGTACGAGGAGCTCGACTGGCCGCTTCCCCAGAAACTCGCCGCGAGCGCGGTAGCGTTCTGCCGCCACTTCGAGACGCGCGGTTTTGCCGACATCGTCGTCTCGGCCAAGGCGAGCAGCGTCAACTACACGGTCGACGCCTACCGCTGCCTGGCCGCCGAGATCGACTACCCGCTGCACATCGGCGTGACCGAGGCTGGCACTGCGCTCTCGGGCACCGTGAAGTCCGCCGCCGGCCTCGGGATCCTGCTCGCCGAGGGAATCGGCGACACTCTGCGCGTCTCGCTGACCGCCGATCCGGTCGAGGAGGTCGTTGTCGGCTGGGAGCTCCTGGCGGCGCTCGATATCCGCCGACGCTCGCCCGAGCTCGTGAGCTGCCCCACGTGTGGCCGCTGCCGAGTCGACCTCATACCGATCGCCAACGAAGTCGCTGTGCGCCTGCGCGACCGGCGTCTCCCGATTAAGGTTGCGGTGATGGGCTGCGAGGTCAACGGCCCAGGCGAAGCGCGCGATGCCGATATCGGCGTGGCGTCCGGCCAGGGAGTCGGACTGATCTTCTCCCACGGCGAAGTGGTCCGCAAAGTGCCGGAGGCCGAGATCGTCGACGCGCTCTTCGCCGAGATCGACCGCATGGAACTCAAGGCCGAGTAACTTCGCTCGACGTCGCTCCGCAGACCGTGACGCGCCTGTTCGCGCTGCCGGCGCTGCCTCTTACCGCTACATCACAGCCGCTGACCGCTGCTTCCCGCCGCCCACGAACACCTCGTCGCTCCGGTGCACGGGGAGCGCCAGACTCTCGTTGAGGGTGCGCGCGTGTTCGGGACAACGCAGACCCCAGCTTCGCCGCTGCACGCCGGAGCCGGAAGCGTGAACACGGTATCGCGCAAACCCTGCCGGTCTGACATGGCAGGTCCCCGTTGGTACGCCCCTAAGAAGGCGCGTCCGACGTCGCGGCACACGCTAGTGAGACGCCGGCTCGTCCCGCGACGCTCGTTTCGCGGGGGCCCGAGCCCCGAACGCGCCGACGAGTGCGGCGCTTCGGGGCTCGTTATCGTCCGCAGCGGTCTGCCGGCAGCTCCCTCGGCGCTACGGCCGTTCTCGGAGGGGAAGCGGACTGCTATCCTTCGGTACCAAGGCTCGTCGATCCCGGAGGGTACCCCATGACGGTCGCTTTGCGCATGAGCTCGCTCTACATCCCCACGCTCAAGGAAGTCCCCGCCGAGGCTGAGCTCGCGAGCCACCGCCTCTTGCTGCGAGCCGGCATGATCCGCAAGAACGCCGCGGGCATCTACAGCTTCCTGCCTTTGGGATGGCGCGTTCTGCACAAGATCGAGCAAATCGTGCGTGAAGAGATGGACGCGATCGGCTCGCAGGAGATCTTCATGCCGGTCACCCAGCCGGCCGAGCTGTGGCACGAGTCGGGCCGCTGGGACGACTACGGTCCCGAACTCGCTCGCTTCACCGACCGCCATGGACGCGAGTTTTGCCTCGGGCCGACTCACGAGGAGATCGTCACCTCGCTCGTGCGCAACGAGGTTCGCAGCTATCGGGAGTTGCCGCTGTCGCTCTACCAGATCCAGACCAAGTTCCGCGACGAGGTCCGCCCCCGCTTTGGGCTGCTGCGCGGCCGCGAGTTCATCATGAAGGACGCTTACAGCTTCCACACGACGCAGGAGTCGCTCGAAGAGCACTACAACGCGATGAGTCACGCCTACGCCCGCATCTGCGAGCGCTGTGGGTTGGACTACCGCGAGGTCGAGGCCGACTCGGGGCAGATCGGCGGCAAGGTCACCAAGGAGTTCATGGCCATCGCCGAGAGTGGCGAGGCCGAGATCGTCTACTGCGGCTGCGGCTGGGCGGCCGATGTCGAGGCCGCCGAGACCGTCGTTCCACGCCACCCCTCCATCACCGATCCCCGCCCGATGGAGAAGGTCCACACCCCCAACATCCGCACGATCGCCGAGCTGGCCGAGTTCCTCTCGATTCAGGAGCACGACACCGTCAAGACGATGGCCGGCAAGACCCCCGAGGGCGAACTCGTGTTCCTACTCATCCCCGGTGATCGGGAGCTCAACCCAATCAAGGCCGGCTGGGCAGTGCCCGGCATCGAGCTGCTCGAAGAAGAAGACTTCAAGTCGTTCCAGATTCCAAAGGGCTCACTCGGCCCGGTCGGCGTGCCCGAGGGCACGCTCGTCATCGCCGACGTCTCGCTCAAAGGCGACGTCGCATGGGGTGTGGGCGCTAACGAAAACGACTACCACCTCATCTACGTCCAGCCCGGCCGAGACTTTCCGGAGCCGGTCTGGGCCGACCTCGTACTCGCGCAGGCGGGGGACGCCTGCCCTGCGTGCGGTGGCGTGCTCCAATCCGCTCGCGGCATCGAGGTCAGCCAGGTCTTCCAACTCGGCACCAAGTACTCGGACTCGATGGGCGCCACTTACGCCGACGAGAACGGTGAGGAGCAGCCATTCATCATGGGCTGCTATGGCGTTGGCGTGAGCCGCACGCTGGCCGCCGTCATCGAGCAGCACAACGACGATGGCGGCATCATCTGGCCGGTAGGGGTTGCCCCGCTGGAGGTTGCCGTTCTTCCGCTGATGGCTGAAGGCGAGGTCTCTGAGGTGGCCGAGCGCATCTGGAGCGAGCTGGCGGTCGCCGGAGTCGAGACCGTGATCGACGACCGAGACGAGCGCGCGGGCGTCAAGTTCAACGACGCCGACCTCGTAGGCTGGCCGTTCCAAGTCGTCGTGGGCAAGAAAGGCATTGCGGAGGGTGTCGTCGAGGTCAAGGTTCGCGGAGCAGGGGAGCGCACATCCGTTCCCGTCGACGAAGCCGTGGCACACATCGTTGCGCTAGTGACCGAGCAGAGGGCCCGCTTCACGCACTAACGGACTGTCAAGCACCGAGCCAAACGTCCCGGTGCAGTGCGCCTCGGACCGGTTCCCGGGTGTGACGGCACGCTTTGGCCATACTCGTCGCCTGTGCTAGAATCCACCTGCACGTGAACATGCCGTTCTCGCGAGAAGTGGGCTTACGCTCGCTTCTTTTGTTCTGCGAACAGGGAGGTGACAGGTGTGCAAACGACCGAGCTCTTGACGCGGCTGACCACGGCTCTTCAGCTCGAGGCAACCGCCCACGGCTTCGAGCTCGTCGGCGTCGAACAGGCGGGTGGCCGAGGCACACCTATCCTCCGTGTCCTCTTGGACCGTGAGGAGGGCTTGGATCTTGACGCGGTTGCGTCCGCCAACGTTTGGGTGACGGAGATCCTTGATGCTCAAGAGCCGTTCGAGCACGCCTACACGCTCGAGGTCAGCTCGCCGGGAATCGACCGCCCGCTGAACAAACGTGACGACTTCACTCGTTTCGTCGGCCAGACCGTGAATCTCAGGGTCGTCTCGGACGAGAAGCGCAAGTCGTGGACGGGCGAGCTGGTTGGCATGCAAGGCGACGATGTCGAACTTCTTGTCGACGGCGAACGTGTTTCGCTTCCGTACGACTCCATTCAGAAGGCGCGCCTCAAAGGCGTCGTCGACTTCGGCAAGGGAAAGGAGCAGTCTGCATGAGCTCCGAACTTATGGATGCCCTCAAGGCACTCGCTCGTGAGAAGAACATCGACGAGTACCAGATGCTGGACAAGCTCGAGCAGTCGCTCGCAGGCACCTATCAGCGCATTCTCGATCTCGAGAACAACGTGCGCGTCACCATCGACCGCGAGAGCGGCCGTATCTACGTCTACGAGCTCGTCCCGGTAGGCGAGATCGACGAGGAGACCGGCGAGGCCGAGTCTTACGACGAGCGTGACGTCACGCCTGCCGACGTCAGCCGCATCGCCGCCCAAAACGCCAAGAACGTGATCGGCTCCATCATTCGTGAGGCCGAGCGCGAGCGCATTTTCGACGAGTACGCCGATCGAATCGGCGAGTCAGTGACCGGCACCGTTCAGCAGAGCGACAGCCGATACACTCTGATCAAGCTGCGCGAAGGCGTCGAAGCGCTCCTCCCGCCGAGCGAGCAGCCTGGCAACGAGCGCTACGATCACAACCAGCGCATTAAGGCTTACATCATCGACGTGCGCAAGACGAGTAACGAGCCGTCGATCGTCGTGTCGCGTACCCACCCGGGCCTGATCCGTCGCCTTTTCGAGATCGAGGTGCCCGAGGTCTACGACGGCATCGTCGAGATCAAGAGCGTCGCTCGCGAGCCCGGTATGCGCTCCAAGGTCGCCGTCTCCAGCCGCGAGCCTGGACTGGACCCGGTCGGCGCGTGCGTCGGCCCCAAGGGCAGCCGCGTGCGCATGATCGTCAGCGAGCTTCGCGGCGAGCGCATCGACGTCGTGCCGTGGTCCGAGGAGCCGTCGCAGTACGTGGCAATGGCGCTCTCGCCGGCCAAGGTCGACCGCGCGCTCATCGACGAGGACACGCACACCGCCACGGTCATCGTGCCCGACGACCAGCTTTCGCTTGCCATTGGCAAGGAAGGTCAGAACGCACGTCTGGCCGCCAAGCTGACCGGCTGGCGCATCGACATCAAGAGCGCGTCCATCGCCGCCGAGCAGGGCCTCTACACGCCCTCGACCTCGCATTCAGGTACAGCTGCCTCCGGGCACGCCGAGGACTTCGACGGACGCTGCGTAGCAGTCACATCCACTGGCGTGCGCTGCCGCAACCAGGCGCGCCCCGGTACTTACTACTGTGGAATTCACGACAAGGAGGCCGCCGCCGAGTGATGAAGCCGCGCAAGGTATCCAACCGCACCTGTGTCGCCTGCCGCTGTGCTGACGAGAAGCGCTGGTTCGTGCGCTTCGTCAGGACGCCGGACGGCCACGTCATCGTCGACCCTACGGGGAAGGCGAACGGACGGGGTGCCTACTTGTGCGCCAAGCCTGAGTGCTTCGAGACCGCCCGCCAGAGGCGGCGCCTCGACACGGCACTCAAGGTGACTCTTCAAGACGACGACTACGCCAGGTTGCGACGAGACTTCGACGAGTTGCTCGGCCGCATGAGCGACTCGAATACAGGACGGTGACGCTATGCCCGCAATGAGAGTTCACGAACTCGCTAAAGAGTTCGGCATGACTAGCAAGGAGCTGCTCGACAGGCTCGCAGAGCTCAGGATTCCCGCGAAGAACCATGCTTCGACGCTGGTCGACGCCTACGTGGACAAGATCCGCAAGCAGCTCGGCCCGGAGATCGCCGAGCGCCAGCAGCAGCTCGAAGAAGAGCGCGCCAAGGAGGCAGCCGCCGAAGCGATTCGCGCACAGGCCGCCGAGAAGGCCCGCAAGGCCGCGGAGGACGAGCGCCGCAAGGCTGAGGAAGCCGAGCGCGCCCGTCGCGATGAGGAGCAGCGCGTCCGTGCCGAGGAGGCCGATCGTCGCCGTGCCGAGGAAGAGGCCGCGCGTCACGCCGTTCCCGCCCCCGTAGTGCCGACCCCAGCTCCGAAGCCGGCACCCGCTCCCGTCGCTGCGCCCGCCCCTACGCCGGCCGCAAAGCCTGCGGCTGCTACTGCTAAGGCCGCTCCCAAGGCTGCTCCCAAGACTGCCGCGAAGGCCAAGCCCGAGCCGGTGGCCGTTACGCCCGAGCCCGCTGCCGAGCCGGTGGCTGCTGCCGCGCCGCCCGTCATGGACGCCCGCGCCAACCTCGAGGCCGCCATTGCTGCAGAACGCACTCGCCTCGAGGCTGAAGCTGGTGCGGCCCTCAACAAGGAAGAAGAGGACCGCTACCGCCAGATGGCAGTCGACGCTGAGGAACTGCAGCGCCAAAAGGTGCTGGACGAGGCCAAGGCCGCAGTCGCCGCCGCAGCTGTCGAGGGCAGCCGCAAGAAGAAGAAGCACAAGAAGCCCGTGGGCGCCGAGGTCGAAGAGGCCCAGCATCACGAAGCTGCCACGCACACCGAACTGCCGGTTGGCGGTGACGCGATCAGCGTCACCGAGGGTGTGACGGTCGGCGAGTTCGCCGACGCGCTCGAGGTTCCCTCCAGCGACATCATCAAGCGACTGTTCTTGCTTGGCACGCCGCTCACGGTCAACCAGGCAATGTCGAACGACATCATCGAGATCATCGGCGAGGACCTTGGCCGAGAAGTTCGTGTTGTCTCGGCAGAGGAAGAGATCAACGAAGCGTTCGTCTTCCACGACGAGCCCGAAGACCTGAAGCCCCGCCCGCCAGTGGTCACCGTCATGGGTCACGTCGACCACGGCAAGTCGTCGCTCCTCGACGCCATTCGCGAGACCGGCGTAGCCGCGACAGAGGCGGGCGGCATCACGCAGCACATCGGTGCGTCGGTGGTTAACAAGAACGGCCGCCAGATCACCTTTATCGACACCCCGGGCCACGAGGCCTTCACCGCTATGCGTGCCCGAGGCGCCAACGCGACCGACATCGTCGTGCTGGTTGTCGCTGCCGACGACGGCGTCATGCCGCAGACGGTCGAGGCTATCCACCACGCGCAGGCCGCTGGCGTGCCGATCATCGTTGCGGTCAACAAGATCGACAAGGACGGCGCCAACCCCGAGCAGGTCCGCCAGATGCTCACCGAGTACGAGATCGTGCCGGAGGAGTGGGGCGGTACTAACATCTTCGTCAACGTCAGCGCCAAGAAGCGCCTGCACATCGACGACTTGCTCGAGATGATCCTGCTGCAGGCGGACGTTCTCGAGCTCAAGGCCAACCCCGACACCATCGCTTCCGGAGTTGTCATCGAGGCCAAGCTTGACAAGGGGCGCGGCCCGGTAGCAACCGTACTGGTTCAGCGCGGCACGCTGCACGTTGGCGACGCCATCGTGGCTGGTACCGGCTACGGCACGGTGCGTGCGCTGGTTTCGCCGAAGGGCGACACCGTCAAGCAGGCATCGCCGGCCGATCCGGTCGAGATCCAAGGTCTGGCATCGGTGCCGAGCGCTGGCGACGAGTTCCGCGTGTACTCCGACGCCCGCGACGCACGCAACCTGGCCGAGGAGCGCGCGCTCAAGCTGCGTCTCGCTGCTCAGGAGAAGAAGACACACGTCTCCCTCGACGACCTGTTCGCTCGCATTAGCGAAGGCGCACTCAAAGAGGTCAACCTCGTCGTCAAGGCTGATGCCCAGGGCTCGATCGAGGCGCTCAAGGACTCGCTGGACAAGATGGATCAGTCCGAGGTCGTCATCAACGTCATCCACTCGGCGGTCGGCGCCATCAGCGAGAGCGACATCACGCTGGCCGACGCGTCCGACGCTATCGTGATCGGCTTCAACGTTCGTCCTCAGCCCAAGGCCAAGGCTCTTGCCGAGGAAGAGGGCGTCGACGTCCGCCTGTATCGCGTCATCTACCAGGCGATTGAGGACATCAACGCCGCACGCGTGGGCATGCTGGCTCCCGAGTTCCACGAGGAGGACACGGCCCGCATCGAGGTTCGCGACCTGTTCCGCGTCCCAAAGGCGGGGGTCATCGCCGGTTGCTACGTGCAGGAAGGCGAGATCAGCCGAGACGACAAGATCCGTATCGTCCGGGACGGCACGATCATCCACGACGGCACGATCCACTCTCTGCGCCGCTTCAAGGACGACGTGAAGTCGGTCCGTCAGGGCTTCGAGTGCGGTATCGGCGTCGACAACTTCCAGGACATCAAGGAGGGCGACATCATCGAGGGCTACAAGATCATCGAAGTCGCCCGCGAGTCTTAAAGAACACGTCAAAGAAGGCACATCAATGAAGCAGACTCCCAACACACGCAAGCTCGGTGAGCAGGCGCGAGAGGTCGTTGCATCCTTGCTCGTCAGCGAGGTCTCCGATCCGCGCGTCCGCCTGGTCACGATCACTGGTGCCGAGGTCAGCCCGGATCGCTCCGTGCTGCTGGTCTTCGTCAGCGCCGATCCCGAGCGCTACGACGAGGTGCTCGCCGGGCTCGAGTCGGCCAAGGGCCGCTTGCGCTCGATGATAGGCCACGCTCTGGGCTGGCGCGTTACGCCCGAGCTGAAGTTCTATATCGACACATCGGTCGACTCCGGCATGACGATCGACGAGGCGTTGCGCCAAGTGCCCCCGACGCTCGTCGCCGAGCGCCAGGCTGCTGTTGAGAGCCCTGCGCCTGACGTCGCTGCCGACGTGGCTACCGATGCCGCTGGCGCCGAGCCGGACGAGGCGTAGGTACGATGCAGGCCGCCTACCACCACGCCGCGGTCGCGCTCAGGCGCGCGACTTCGGTCGTGGTGTGCGGCCACGTCCGACCCGACGGCGATGCTATCGGCTCCAACCTGGGACTGACCCTGGCCTTGCGCGAGGCCGGCATCGCCGCTGTCCCCACGCTGGCCAACCGCGAGAGCGCGCCGTCGACCTACGACTTTCTGCCAGGCTTCGGCCTGTTCGTGGCGGTCGAGCAACTCGAGGCTCCGGACGTCTTCGTGGCGGTCGACAGCCCCAACCCTGATCGCCTCGGCGCCGCCGAGCAGCTCATGCGATCGGCCAAGACGGTCATCGTTGTTGACCATCACCCAGATGCAAAGCCGTACGGCCAGATCTCCGTTGTCGACGACACCGCCGCAGCCACCGGCCAGCTCATCTGGGGCTTAGCCAAGACGCTCCTCCAGGAGCCCAGCGCCGACGTGGCCTTGTGCTGTTACGTCGGCCTGATCACGGACACTGGGCGCTTCTCCTACGACAACACCTCCGCACGCGCCTTCCAAGACGCGGCTGAGATGATCGCCGTGGGCGTGGATCCTGCCAACACTGCTCGGCTGGTCTACCAGAACCGGTCCAAGGCCTCTCTCGAGATCGAAGCATGTGCGATGTCACGCTTGACCGTTGCAAACGACGGCCACGTTGCTTACGCGTGGGTCACCGACGAAGACTTCGCGCAACTCGGCGTTCTGCCGGAGGAGGCCGAGTCGTTGCCCGACTCCGTGCGCCTGCTCCGAGGCATCGACGTCGCCTTCCTCATGCGCCAGGCGGGCGATGAGGTGCGCGTGAACTTGCGTGCCAAGTGCGGCTTCGACGTGGGAAGTGTGGCCCGCGCCTTCGGTGGTGGCGGACATCGCGCAGCCTCCGGTCTTACATTCCATGGCACTATGGCCGAGCTGCTGCCGCAGCTCCTCGCGCTGCTCCCCGGAGGCGAAGCTGCGTGAGTGCTCGCCGAGGAGCAACCGACCTCTCGGGAATCCTCGCCATAGACAAGCCGGGCGGGATAACCAGCCACGACGTCGTCAACCGCGTGCGTCGCATCACCGGCGAACGCCGAGTCGGCCACGCCGGCACCCTGGACCCCATGGCGACCGGACTGCTGGTGGTGCTTGTCGGCCCGGCCACACGCCTCTCGAGCTACCTCACAGCCGCCGAGAAGGCGTATGAGGCACGCATCGTGTTTGGCACCGAGACCGACACCGATGACGCCGAGGGCCGCGTCACGGCCACCGCCGGCGTTCCCGACGAGATCGGCGACCCGTTCTTCGCGACTCAGACGGTCGCTTCACTCGTCGGGACGCACCAGCAGATACCGCCCGCATACAGCGCGATCAAACGGGGGGGAGTGACCGCCTACGAGGCGGCCCGCAAGGGTGACGCGCTGGAACTCGACGCTCGCACCATCGAGGTCACAGGCGCGCGGTTGCTCGGCGTGGAGTGCTTGGCCGAGTACGCCTGGGACGTCGAGTTCGAAGTCTCCAAAGGCACCTACATCCGCGCGCTTGCCCGCGACCTTGGCCGCGCGCTCGACTCGGCGGCGCATCTCGGCGCGCTGCGCCGCACTCGCTCCGGCGCGATGGATGTCGCGCAGGCGCACGCGCTCGAGCAGCTCGAGTCCGCTGCTGACGTGCGCTCGCTCTTCGTCGATCCATTCGCGGCCTTGGGGCTTCCGGTCGTGAGCGTCGGCGACACCTTGGCCGCGCGGCTTGCAACTGGCGCCACCCTGGCCGACGACGCCGAAGGGATGGTCGCGGTTGCGCATGACGGCGTGCTGGTCGGCGTGTACGCTGGCTCGATGGGGATGCTCAAGCCGCTGTCGGTGATTCCCGGCGGCGTCACGGGGGGAGTGCAATGACGCCGCTCTTCTACGAGGACTCGCTGGGCGCACGGCTCGTCGAGAAGGCCAAGGAGTCAGCTGCTGCCGCCGAGCAGGCGCGCGCGCAGCGGGCCAACAGGCCGATGCCCGCTCGTGGAAGCGCCGATTTGGAGCTGCTTGACGACCCGACCGCACTGGATGATGCGGAGCGTGGGGTTCGAGGTGGAGATCCCGAGGACGCCTACGCCGAGTTCAATTCGGACTGGGTAGCGGTGTTTGGCCCTAGCAAACTCAGCGGGCTGCTGGACGTCGCCGGCTTCGCGGCAGCGATTGTGACGATGCCTCTGGCTGCTGAAGCAATAGACTTCGTATGGTCGCCCTACCCGCCCGAGATGATGCCGGGCCCTGCGTATGCCAACGACCACCTGCTCGACATGCCGTTCACCCTGTACGTGCACCCTGCGGATGCGTCCGCGGCACTTGCGCTCATCTCCGAGGTTCCCGGCTCCGGTATAAGCGCCGGAATCGCTTGCACGCACGAGAGGGGAGCCCGGGCCGAAGGCAATCGTCGCACCCTTGCCTGGGGGCTGGTCGTCGCTTTCCTCGGTGTAGATGTCTTGGTGCTGCTGACAGGCGTCGCTTACTGGATCTACCACCTTCTCCGCTACCACCACCTCTAGCCATTCAGGAGACTCGCATGACAGCTTCCATCACCACGTGGCAACCGGGCACCGCGCCGCTCGGCTCGGCGGTCGTGGCCATTGGCGTCTTTGATGGCGTTCACCTTGGCCATCAGGCGCTGCTTCGCGACACCGTGGCCGACGCCAAGATGCACGGCGTGCAGTCGGTGGCTGTGACGTTCGACCGCGATCCAGACCAGATCGTCTCGCCTGACACTGCCGCACCGCAGCTTCTCACCCTCTCGGACAAGCTCGCCGCGATATCGCGCACGGGAATCGAGGCAATCCTCGTGGTCCCGTTCACCTCCGCACTCGCCGAGCAGGCACCTGAGTCGTTTCTCGACAGCGTGTTGCTCGCAGCACTGACGCCGGTGGCCGTGCACGTAGGCAGCGACTTTCGGTTCGGCACTATGGCAACAGGCGACGTGTCGACCCTGCAGCGCGTTGGAGCGGCACGCGGCTTCGACGTCGTCCCGCACGACCTCGTGACCGATGAGGGGCAGGCGATCACGTCCACACGCATCCGCGCTCTCGTGGCCGATGGCAAGATTGCTGAGGCATCGCGGCTCCTTGGTGGGCATCCCTGCGTAACCGGCACCGTGCATCGCGGTCGAGGGGAGGGCGCTAGCCTCGGTTTCCCCACTGCGAACGTGGTCCCGGTGGAGTTCGCGGCGCTTCCCGGCTCCGGCGTCTATGCAGGCCGCGCGGCTCTGGCCGATGGCTCCGGGTGGGCCGCAGCAATCTCTGTGGGGACCCCGCCGATGTTCCCCGATGCGAAGGACTACCTCGAGGCACACCTCGTCGATTACGAGGGCGACCTCTACGACCAACCGCTCACGCTCGAGTTCTGGGATCGAATTCGAGATCAGCAGGCCTACCCGGACCTCGACGCGCTCAAGGCTGCCATCGCGGCCGACGTAGATGGCGCGCTCGAGATCGCTGGTTTCACCGATGAGGAGCTGGCTGCCAGTGCGGCCGCCGCGCCGGCAGACGCCGGGGGGCAAGTGGACGCGGATGACGATGGCAGCCAGCCCGGTTTCTGGGACGAGGGCCGCAACTACCGCGGAGAGCTCCTCGACGCCGGCTCGCAGCTTCAGGAAGCCGACTACATCTCCGACCCCACAGCACTCGAGGCGGCAGAACAGGCAGCGATGAATGCGCCGGACAGCAGCTTCGGTCAGATGGCGACGGGCGAGTGGGTGCCCGTCGTGTCGAGATGGTTCACGTCCATCGGTGCGGCGAGCGCTGAGGCTTTCGTGCTCGTTGCGCCCCTCCAAGCCGCCAACATTCCCTACGCGTGGAATCCGTTCCCACCAGACGAGGCGTGGGTCGGCGTCCGCGACGTTTCGGCCCGCGACTTCACCGTGTTGGTGCCAGCCGAGATGCGAGAACAGGCGCTCGCCGAGCTCCAGGCAGCTGCAGCCGACGCATCTCCGACCGAGCTTCCGGCCGACAGCGCCGACTTCGTCGACGATCCCGCGGCACTCGAGGCCGCCGAGCAGGCCGCGCAGGACTACCGCGAGCCGCAGAAGGATGCCGATGACCACCGCGGCGAGGACTGGGTTGCAGTGCTCGCCGACCTGCCCTTCGACAAGCAGCGCTTCCTCGACATAGACGGCGCGCTGGTCTCGGCAGGTATCGATCGCATATGGGAGCCCTACGCGCCCGAGGAGGCGCCGCTGATCCGCCTCGGCATCTGGGACACGGAGCGCTTCTCAGTGTCAGTGCCCGAGTCGGAGGTGGAGTCAGCCAAGGCGCTACTTGCGAGCTTGCCCGACGACGCCGAGCACTGGTAGCGCATCGGACGAACCCGCAAGCAGCTGGCGCGATGCGCGAGCTAGTCTAGAACCATCCAAGCGAACGAGGCCCTGATGGTCGACGCGTTGTTGAGTCGGACCCCCATGCCGGTCGAACCGTCCCAGGTCACGACGCCCATACAGCGCACGCCCGGCTGCTGACCAGCACGATTTCGGCGCCGCGATGCCGAACGAGCCCCCCGCCTGGTTGCTTCGCGACCTTGTCCCAGCTATACTTCATAGGCTTCACACGGCTACCCCGTCTTTGATCTCGCGACTCACCAACGCGGTCTCGGACGCGGGCGGACCAATACCAGTGCCTCGCGCCCAAAGGGTGTGTGGGCCAAACAGAAAGGTGAGACACGTGCCGCTTCCCAAGGACGTCAAGTCGACGATCATCGCCGAGTACAAGCGTGGCGACGCCGACACCGGTTCTGCCGAGGTTCAGGTTGCGCTGCTGACGCAGCGCATTCGCGACCTTACCGAGCACCTCAAGATGCACAAGAAGGACCACCACACCCGCCGTGGCCTCCTCAAGCTCGTCGGCCAGCGCCGTCGCATGCTGAACTACCTGAAGAAGGTCGACATAGAGCGCTATCGCGCAGTCGTCGCCCAACTCGGTATTCGCGGGTAACAACACAAACGGGAACCCGAAAGCGGGAGGGCAACCCCTCCCGCTTTCTCGTTACTCGGGGCCACGAGTCCTCGCGGCCCCCGAACCGGCTCAATCGGTTCGTCACTTCGCAACGCGACAGGCGCGGGCGAACAGAGGCAGCGGCTCGACGCATGGGGCGTCGGGTGCGTAGAGGGAAGAAGAGAGAGTTTTATGGCTAAGGTAGTAGAAACGTTTGAGCTGTACGGCAAGGAGTACGTTCTGGAGACCGGCGAACTGGCCAAGCAGGCCGGTGGCGCCGTTCTCGTGCGTCAGGGGGAGTCGATCGTCCTCGTCACGGCGACCGCATCCAAGTTCCCCAAGGACCTGGACTTCTTTCCGCTGACCGTCGACTTCGAGGAGCGCATGTACGCTGCGGGCAAGCTCCCCGGTGGCTTCATCAAGCGTGAAGCCCGTCCTTCCGAGAAGGCCACGCTTACCGCCCGCATGATCGACCGTCCGATCCGC
>JARLGT010000104.1 GCA_031292615.1 Coriobacteriia bacterium
ATGGCTTCTGGCTGCTCGCCTGGCGCCACGTGTGGCTCTCGGTTGGCGGCATGGCGCTCGGCGCTCTCATCGGGGTGCCGCTCGGCATACTGTCGGCGCGGATGAAGCCGGTGCGGGCAGTGGTTATCCCGGTCGTGAGCATCATCCAGACAGTGCCCTCGCTCGCGCTTTTCGGCCTGCTGATGGTCGTTCTGACCGCGGTCGCACTGCCGAGCATCGGCACGGTGCCCACGCTGATCGCGCTTACGCTCTACGCGCTATTGCCCATCGTCCGAAACACCTACCTTGGAATCGCCGGGGTGGACCCGGCAATCGTCGATGCCGGGCTTGGGATGGGCATGAGCCGCAGGGAGCTGCTCTGGAAGGTCGAGCTCCCTCTCGCGCTGCCGCTACTGATCGAGGGCTTGCGCTCGGCGCTCGTGCTCACAGTGGGGATCGCCGCGGTCATGGCGATTGCCGGTGCCATGGATCTGGGCACGATCGTGTTTTATGGCGCCGGACTCGACGTGCCCGACCTGGTCTTGCTCGGCGCGTTGCCGATGGTCGTGCTCGCCATCCTGGCCGACCAGGCCATGCGCGCGCTTGAAGTCGCCGTTGTCTCGCCAGGCATCAGGGAAAGGCAGCAGGCGTGATCGCGCTCGAGCACATCACCAAGCGCTACGGCGACCGCAACGCTGTCGACGACTTGACGCTTGAGGTCCCCAACGGCGAGGTTGCCGTGCTGATTGGGCCTTCCGGCTGCGGCAAAACCACAACGCTGCGCATGGTCAACCGCCTCATCGAGCCCACGAGCGGGCGCATCCTGATCGACGGCATGGACGCCGCTTCGCTGCGACCCGAGGAGCTGCGCCGCCACATCGGCTACGCGATCCAGTCGGTCGGCCTGTTTCCGCATCTCACCGTCGCCGATAACATCGCGACCGTTCCCAAGCTCCTGGGCTGGAAGGCGGACAGGATCGGCCCGCGCATCACCGAGCTGCTCGACCTCGTCGGGCTGGACCCCAGCCAGTACGCGGGCAAGTACCCCCGCCAGCTCTCGGGAGGGGAGGCCCAGCGCATCGGCGTTGCCAGAGCGCTTGCCGCAGACCCGCCGGTGTTGCTGATGGACGAGCCGTTTGGGGCGGTCGACCCGCTCAATCGCGACCGGCTCCAGGCCGAGTTCGTCAAGATCCAGCGCGAGCTGAAGAAGACGGTCATCTTCGTGACTCACGACGTCGACGAAGCGATTCGCCTCGCCGACAGAATTGCTCTCATGCGCGACGGCCAACTCCAGCAGTACGACACGCCCGAGACACTGCTCGACCACCCGGCCAACAAGTTCGTCCACGACTTCGTAGGTGCCGACGCCGCGCTCAAGCGTCTGGGTCGCGTGCGCGTCGAGAGCGTCATGCGCCGAGACGTACGCACCGCGCGCATCGACGACACGTCGGCGATCGAGGCCGCCACGTGCGCTCCAGCCAACTTCGTCTACCTCACGCGTGACGACAGCTCCTTAGTCGGCTGGATCGACTGCCGCGTGATTGCGCGCGGGACCCCGCTGGCCGACGCCGCCACGCGCGTCGACTGGCGTGAGGCCGCGGTGCTGCCCGAGACCTCGCTGAAGGAAGCGCTTTCGCGCATGCTCGCGTTGGGTTATCGCACGGTGCCGGTTGTCGACCGGGCGGGCAAGCTGCTCGGCGACGTGTCGTTGGCCGATGTCGAGAGCACGATGGAGGGCGGCGACGCGCATCTCGCGTCGGAGCCCGCGGAGGCTGGACCGCCCGCATGAGCGCCGGGGCAGACAGCGCGAGGAGCATCGCAGTCGCCAGGCCCGCGCGGGTGAGTCGGCGAGCGATCGCGACAGGCGCACTCGTGGTGGGCACGGCGGTGTTTGTCGCGATCGTGATGAGTCCCGACCTTGTCGCCAAGGTGCTGGTCGGGCTCTTGGGCGCGCAACCCGATCCAGTGTTCCAGACTCCGCTCTCCGACCTGGTGCTGCAGCATCTCCAGATCGTGTTGGTTTCTGTGGGCCTGACGGTGGTCGTGGGTCTGCCGCTCGGCGTGTGGGTTACGCGCGACAGCGGCAAGGACTTCCGCGACATCGTCTCGGCGTCAGTGGACTTCGGCCAGGTGTTTCCGCCCATCGCGGTCCTCGCGATCATGCTCGGGATTCTGGGCATCGGACTCTGGCCGGCGGTCGTTGCACTGTTCCTGTACGGGCTGTTCCCCGTCGTGAGCGGCACGGTTGCGGGCTTGGAGGCCGTTGCGCCAGCGGTGATCGACTCGGCGCGGGGAATGGGGATGGGGAAGTGGCGCATCCTGTTCTCGGTTGAGCTGCCGCTTGCCCAAGAGGTGATACTTTCCGGCGTTCGGACCTCAGCCATCTACATCGTCGGCACCGCAACGGTCGCGGCGGCGGTTGGCGCGGGCGGCTTGGGGCTGCCCATCTTCACCGGCATCTCGACGCAGAACACCGGCTACATTCTCACCGGAGCGCTCGCGGTCTCGGCGCTCGCACTCGTGATCGACGGCGCGCTCACGGTGCTCGGCATGTGGCTGACGCCGGCCGGGCTGCGCGACTAGCCTCCACCCGGCGAGCGGCTGCCCGCCTCTTCTGCGCTGCGCTACCCTGTGGACATGCCTTCCATCAGCGACATCGCCCGCGCCACGACCGAGCGCCGGGCTCTCCTCGACCCCGCCGCGCCGGTGCTTGCCATGGTCTCGGGCGGCGCCGACTCCGTGACGCTGCTGCGTCTGCTGGCCGCCGGTGAGCTGGGCCAGACCGGACCGCTCTCGGTGCTGCACGTCGACCACATGCTGCGCGGCGATCTCTCCGACGCTGATGCGGCGTTCGTCTCGGCGCTCTGCGACGAGCTGGGTGTGCCGTGCACGGTCGTTCGCTTCGACGTCGCCGAGTACGCGGCCGCAGGCTCGTTGAACCTCGAGGACGCCGGCCGCCGAGTGCGCTACCGCTTCGCCGACGAGGCCCTCGACGCCGCATGCGAGGACGCTGGCGTGCGTCCCGAATTCGGCCGCATCGCCACTGCTCACAGCCGAGACGACCGCGTCGAGACCTTCCTAATGCGCGCGATCACCGGCGCCGGCGCTGGAGGGCTGGCCTCGATCCCGTACCAGCGCGGTCGAATCGTGCGCCCGCTGCTCGACTGCGACCGCGCGGCGATTCGCGACTACCTCGCCGCGCTCGGCCAGCCGTGGCACGAGGATGCCAGCAACGCCGACACGTCGCGCCTTCGTGCCCGCGTGCGAGCCGAGATCGTGCCCATCGCCGAGAGCATCAACCCGGCATTCCGCGAGACGCTTTCCCGCTCCATGGACCTGCTCGGCGACGACGACGCACTGCTCGCTCGCCTTGCGCGCGACTTCGGCCACGACTTCGCCGAGACCACGCCGGACGAGCGTGTGGCCTTCGACCGTGAGTGGATGCACACGCTCGACCGCGCGATGGCGCGCCGAGCCGTCCGAGCGGCGCTGATCGAGGCGTTTCCGGAGGCCTCGCGGCTCGAGGCATCGCACGTGGAGGCGCTCGTCGACGGCCTGGCGGACGACTCGTTCGCGCGCGACCTGCCGGGCAACCTGCGAGCGGAAACCGAGTACGGTAGACTGGTCGTCTCGCGCACGGACCAAGAGCTGCGTGCGGTGGCACCCTCCTTGCTCCCGCTACCCGGTACCGCCGAACTTGGCGACGCCGGCAGCATAGTCGCCGAGGAGGTCGCTCCGGATTGCATCGCCGGCACGCCCGACTCGATCACGATCGCGGCAGATTCGCTCGGCAGTCTCGTCGTTGACGGGGTCCGACCGGGAGATCGTATGCGGGTACTCGGGATGGACGGGAGCCGCAAGCTTTCGGACCTGCTCGTCGACGAGAAGGTCGTACGCAGGCAGCGGCACGCGGTGCCCGTCGTGAGAGATGCGGGTAGCATCGTCTGGCTCGCAGGTGTACGAATGAGCGAGGACTACCGGGTGATGCCGACAACAGCGCGTGCGATGCGCCTGACGTGGTACCGCCCGTAACGCCGACCAGAGCGTGTACGCGCTCATGCAGGAAGGACGACTCACTCGCATGGCTCTTCACCCGGACATCTCGCATCTGATCTACAGCGAGGACCAGCTCCAGAGGCGCGTCCGCGAGCTGGGCGCGCAGATCAGCGCCGACTACGGCGACGAGCCGGTCTTGCTCATCGCCGTCCTCCGAGGCGCCGCGATCTTCGTTGCCGATCTGGCGCGCGCGATCTCATCGCCGGTGGAGCTGGACTTCATGGCGGTGTCGAGCTACGGCTCGTCGACCAAGTCCTCTGGTGTTGTGCGCATCTTGAAGGACCTCGACGAGACGATCGAGGGACGCAACGTGCTGGTGTGCGAGGACATCCTCGACACTGGGCTGACGCTGAAGTACCTGCTCAAGAATCTGGCGTCGCGCAAGCCGCGCTCGCTGGACGTTGTTGCGCTTCTGAGCAAGGAGGGCAAGCAGCGGGTACCTATCAGCTGTAAGTACGTGGGATTCGACGTTCCCGACGAGTTCGTTGTTGGGTACGGACTCGACTACGCTGAGCGCTATCGCAACCTTCCGTACGTGGGCGTGCTCAAGCCCGAGATCTACGCAGACTAGGCGGCGCCCCATTGCGGGCGCCCTGTCTCTTCGAGGAGACGCGGGAACGTGAACAAGAACTTCCGAACTGTACTGCTCTATCTGGTGCTGCTGGCGGTGCTCGTCTGGGTTGTCATGCTCCAGATGAACAAGTCCAGCACGGCTCCACCCACTGCGCTCACCACGAGCCAATTCGTCTCGGCGGTTAAGGCGGGCGACGTCACTGACGTCACCTATGTGGTGCGCGACAGCAGCCTGTCTGGCAACTTCTACGCAAACGCCGAGGCCAGGACCAAGAAGGCGGCCACGCCGTTCACGTCGTCGTACTCGGGCACCGATAGCCTGAACACGCTGCTCCAAGACAACAACGTCAAATACAACACCGACTCTTCTGGCACGCCGCTGTGGATTGGCATCGTGACTTCGATCCTGCCCATCCTGCTTCTGGTGTTCGTGATGTTCTTCTTCTTAAACCAGATGCAAGGCGGCAACTCGAAGATCATGAACTTCGGCAAGGCCAAGGCCAAGCGCATGACTCGCGACCAACCACGCATCACGTTTAAGGACGTGGCCGGTGCCGATGAGGCCATCGAGGAGCTCCAAGAGATCAAGGAGTTCCTGGCCAACCCCGGCAAGTTCCAGGCGCTGGGCGCCAAGATCCCCAAGGGCGTGCTGCTCGTTGGCCCTCCGGGTACCGGCAAGACGCTGCTGGCCCGTGCTGTTGCCGGCGAGGCCGCAGTGCCGTTCTTCTCGATCTCAGGTTCTGACTTCGTCGAGATGTTCGTGGGCGTGGGCGCCTCGCGCGTCCGCGACCTGTTCGAGCAGGCCAAGGCCGCCAATCCCTGCATCATCTTCATGGACGAGATCGACGCCGTTGGCCGCCAGCGTGGCGCTGGTCTTGGTGGCGGGCACGACGAGCGCGAGCAGACGCTGAACCAACTGCTTGTCGAGATGGACGGCTTCGACATCAAAGACAACGTCATCTTGATCGCGGCCACCAACCGACCCGACATCCTCGACCCGGCGCTCCTGCGCCCGGGCCGCTTCGACCGCCAGATCGTGGTGGACCGCCCCGACCTGAAGGGTCGCCTCGGCATCCTGAAGATTCACGCTCGTGGCAAGCCGCTGGCCGACAATGTCGAGCTCGAAGTCCTCGCTCGGCGCACGCCTGGCTTCACCGGTGCCGATCTGGCCAACCTCGTCAACGAGGCCGCGCTTCTCGCCGCGCGTCACGGCAAGAAGAAGGTCGACATGGAGGAGATGGACGAGGCCATCGAGCGCGTCATCTCCGGCCCGGAGCGCAAGAGCCGTCTGATCTCCGACGAAGAGAAGAAGATCATCGCCTTCCACGAGGCCGGTCACGCCCTGGTGGGTCACAACCTGCCCAATACCGACCCTGTGCACAAGATTTCGATCATCGCCCGCGGCCAAGCACTCGGCTACACGCTCTCGCTGCCGACGGAGGACAAGTTCCTCACCAGCAAGCAGCAGATGACCGACAACCTCGCGATGATGCTCGGCGGCCGCGTCGCCGAGGAGACCGCCATCGGTGACATCACCACCGGCGCCAGCAACGACATCGAGCGGGCCACCAAGATGGCCAAGCAGATGGTCACGCGCTTCGGTATGAGCGAGAAGCTCGGCCCGCAGACGTTTGGCGAGGCGAGCCACGAGGTCTTCCTCGGTCGCGACTTCTCGGCCAACGCGGACTACTCGCCGGAGATCGCCTACGAGATCGACAAGGAGATCAGCCGCCTGATCGACGAGGCGTACGAGAAGGCACGCGGCATCCTCACGGAGCGTCGCCAGCAGCTCGACCTGATGGCCCGCGTGCTCATCGAGCGCGAGACTGTCGACAAGGACGAGCTCGAGGCGTTGCTCTCCAACAAGTGGGACGAGTTCCTCATCAAGGAGGCCGCCGACAAGGCAGCCAAGGGTGAGGTCGCCGAGGAAGAAGAGCCGCCTGCGGCCGCTCCGACTGAGAGCGAACGCTCGATTCCGCTGACCGAGCCCCCGATGGCTGGAGTTCCGCCGGCGTACGGCGCCTAAGGGTTTCAGCGCACGAGGAACTACCCGTGGGCCCGCGCGAAACTGCGCGGGCCCACGTGCATTCGGGTACCCTTAGTGGGCGCATGTGCGCTCAAGCGGCACGGAAGGACGGCACATGGATCGCGACAAGATCGAAGCTGGCGTTCGCCTCATCCTCGAGGGCGTGGGGGAAGACCCGACGCGCGAGGGTCTGCGAGACACGCCGCGCCGAGTCGCCGACATGTACGGCGAGGTATTCGCGGGCATCGAGGCGGACCCCGCCGAGCACTTCGTCGTGACCTTCAACGAGGGCCACCAAGAGATGGTGCTCGTCCGCGACATCCCGCTCTACTCGATGTGCGAGCACCACCTCGTGCCGTTCATGGGTCGTGCGCACGTCGCCTACATCCCCGGCAAGTCGGGGCGCATCTGCGGCCTTTCGAAACTCGCACGCGTGGTGGACGTCTTTGCCAAGCGCCCGCAGGTCCAGGAACGCATGACGAGCCAGATCGCCGACACGATCGTGCAGTATCTCGATCCGGCCGGCGTCATCGTGGTCATCGAGGCCGAGCACCTGTGCATGTCGATGCGCGGCGTCAAGAAGCCCGGCTCCGAGACGGTAACGAGTGCCGTGCGCGGCATCTTCGAGCGCAACGCGCCCACGCGCGCCGAGGCGATGGCGCTGATCACCCAGAGGGGTCGCGGGTGACGCACGCCGACGAACACGGGCTCTCAACTTCCGCGGCGCGGGCTGCCGCCGGTGCTGGCGAGCCCGCGTCCGCCGAGTCGCCTCTCGCCGGCAGTCAGCCTACCCCGGTCGCCACCCCGCGCGTGTGGCGCTGCGGCCGCTTCGAGCTGAAGCTGGACCGCCCGCTCGTGATGGGCATCCTCAACGTTACGCCCGACTCGTTCTCGGACGGCGGACGCTTCGACGATCCTGCCGCCGCTGTCGCGCATGCCGAGCGCCTGATCTCCGAGGGCGCCGCAATTCTCGACGTTGGCGGCGAGTCGACCCGGCCGGGCGCCGAGCCCGTCCCAGTTGTCGCCGAGCTCTCGCGCGTCCGTCCGGTGGTGTTGCGCTACGCCACGGAGGACGTCCCCGTCTCGGTGGACACTCGCCATGCCGAGGTCGCCGAGGCGTGCGTGCAGGCCGGCGCGAGCATCATCAACGACGTGTCCGGCTTCCGCGACCGAGCCATGGTCGATGTTGCCGTAGCTTGCGACGTTGGTGTGGTCGTGATGCACATGCTCGGCGAGCCGCAGACCATGCAGGACCGGCCGTACTACGACGACGTCGTCGTCGAGGTGGGCGGCTACTTGGTGGCGCAGGCCACAATGCTTGAGGCCGCGGGTGTGGCGCGCGAGCGAATCGCCCTGGACCCGGGCATCGGCTTCGGCAAGTCCATCGAGCACAACCTCGAGTTGCTGCGTCGCCTTCCCGAACTCGCCGAGCTTGGGTTCCCGCTCGTCCTGGGCGTGTCGCGAAAGCGCTTCATCGGAGAGATTGGCGGTGTCGAGGAGCCGCTCGAGCGCCTGGGTGGGTCGATTGCCGCGGCGCTGTTCGCCGCCGAGCACGGCGCCAACGTCCTTCGCGTCCACGACGTCGCTCCCACTTTGCAGGCGCTGGCGATCCAGCAGGCCCTCCGCACGGAGTAGCGCCGTCTGCGCGACGCGTTTCGTGCCGATGCCGCCCACTGCGTGGCGCGTACGTTGCATCCGTATATCCAGCCCATTACATATGCTCGGGCGGATTGGTGCATACCGGGCACTCTACTCTGGTAGAATGTGCGCGTCTTGGGAGGGGTGCGGGCCGGCAAAACCCGCACATTCCGCTACTGGAGGAGAAATGCCCAATCTGCCGTTGTACCTTGGTATCGTCGCGGGAGTTCTAGCTGCGGCCTACGCTGGCATCCTCGTCATGAGGATCAACAAGTTGCCTGCGGGCAACGAGAAGATGCAGGAGATTGCCGGCTCGATTCAAGAGGGCGCGATGGCGTACCTCGGACGGCAGTACCGCACCGTCGGTATTGTGGCCGTCGTTCTTGCGATCGCAATCGCGATTCCCGGCTTCTTCGGGGTCACCGGCTTCGGCGTCTGGACGTCGATCGGTTTCCTGCTGGGCGGCTCGGCTTCGGCCGCGGCCGGCTTCATCGGCATGGGCATCTCGGTTCGCGCCAACGTGCGCACCGCTGAAGCTGCTCGTGGGGGTCTCGGCAAGGCGCTGACCGTCGCGTTCGAGGCCGGTTCTGTCACGGGACTGTTCGTGGTCGGGCTCGGCATCCTGTCGGTCTCGATCATGGCACTGCTCGTCTCGGCCGGGATTGCACCGACCTCGGCGTTGGTGGGCCTCGGCTTCGGTGGCTCGCTCATCTCGGTCTTCGCCCGTCTGGGCGGCGGCATCTTCACCAAGGCCGCTGACGTGGGCGCCGACCTCGTGGGCAAGGTCGAAGCGGGCATTCCGGAGGACGACCCCCGCAACCCCGCCGTCATCGCCGACAACGTCGGCGACAACGTCGGCGACTGCGCCGGCATGGCTGCCGACCTGTTCGAGACGTACGTGGTCACAACCGTTGCCGCGATGCTCATCGGCATCCTCGCGTTTGGCCAGATCGGCATGGCGTTTTCGCTCGGCATGCCGCTTGCGCTTGGCGCGGTCTCGATCGTCGCGTCGATCATCGGTACGTTCTTCGTGCGCATGAGCCCCAACGGCACGATCATGGGTGCGCTCTACAAGGGCCTGTGGGCTGCAGCCGCCATCGCGGCGATCCTGTTCTACCCGGTCATCTCGTGGCTGACGCCTTCGGTCCAGGTGTTCAAGCTGACCGCGATCGGTCACACCCTCGTCGCCGTGGGCGCCACGGTTGGTCCTAACCCCATGACGATCTGGTTCTGCGCGCTCGTCGGCATCGCGCTGACTGCAGCCATGGTCTACATCACCGACTACTACACCGGCTCGAAGTTCCGCCCGGTCACTTCCATCGCCCAGGCGTCGGTCACCGGTCACGGCACCAACGTCATCCAAGGTCTCGCGGTGGGCATGGAGGCGACCGGTCTGCCCGTCATCGCCATCGCCATCGCCACCTTGCTCAGCTACTCATTGGCCGGCATCTACGGCATCGCCGTCGCTGCGCTCTCCATGCTTTCGATGGCGGGCATCGTCGTTGCTATCGACGCCTTCGGCCCGGTTACCGACAACGCCGGTGGTATCGCCGAGATGGCCGGTCTGCCGGCTGAGGTGCGTACGGTCACCGATGCGCTCGACGCCGTCGGCAACACTACGAAGGCCGTCACGAAGGGCTATGCAATCGCATCGGCCGCGCTAGCTGCCGTCGTGCTCTTCAGCGACTTCACCCACGCGATCACCGAGCAGCTCGGCCAGCGCCTCGCGCTCGTGTTCAACCTGAGTGACCCGCGCGTGCTTGTCGGTCTCTTCATCGGCGGCGCGCTGCCGTTCCTGTTTGCCTCGCTCGCGATGACCGCTGTCGGCAAGGCCGCCGGCGCGGTGGTCGAAGAGGTGCGTCGTCAGTTCCGCGAGATGCCGGGCATCATGGCGGGCACGCAGAAGCCAGACAACGCTCGCTGTGTCGACCTCGTGACTCAGGCTGCTCTCAGGGAGATGACGCTTCCCGCGCTCATCCCGACCGGCGTACCGGTGCTCATCATCATCCTGGGCTTCATCCTCAAGGCCGTTGGGTTCCCCAATGCGTTCGAGTTCACCTCGCTCCTCCTCGGTGGCGCGTTGGTCGGTACCATCGTGACCGGCCTGTTCGTCGCCATCTCCATGACCTCGGGCGGCGGCGCATGGGACAACGCCAAGAAGCGCTTTGAGGATGGCTTCGTGGACAAGGACGGCGTCAAGTGGCTCAAGGGTAGCGAGGCCCACAAGGCCGCCGTTACCGGCGACACCGTCGGCGATCCGTACAAGGACACGGCCGGCCCTGCGCTCAACTCGATGATCAAGGTGTTCAACATCGTGGCGCTGCTTCTGGTGCCGCTGCTGGTCCTCCTCGCGAAGTAGGCTGGCGACCGACTTCGCGGTCGCCAACGGGCCGGCTTCCAGCTGACGGGCTTCGCCTGCAGCTGAACCGGCCGGAACTACCTGAACATGCGAGCGGCCCTCGGCTACGTCAGCCGAGGGCCGCTTTTGTGTGCTGTCTGTGTGGGAACGACTTCTCGGCAAGCGGAGGGGAATACTGTCACTACGAGCGCGTGTGAAGCGCCACTCTTAGAAGGAGACCGACGATGACCACTGCCTACATCGGACTTGGCAGCAATGAAGGCGATCGCCTGGCAAACCTGGCAGCAGCCGTTGAAGCAATCACCGAGATTCCCGACACGCACGTCGAGCGCGTGTCTCACGCGTATGAGTCCGAGCCCGCATACGTGACCGACCAGCCCAATTTTGCAAACGCTGTCGCGGAGATCACGACATCGCTCGAGTCGACTCAGTTGCTCGGCTACCTGCAGTCGCTCGAGGAGTCGATGGGCCGCGTACGCGACGTGGAGAACGGGCCGCGCACGATCGACCTCGACATCCTGTTGTTCGGCGACGAGGAGATGACGTCCGACGAGCTGACGATCCCGCATCCTCGGATGCTCGAGCGCGAGTTCGTCGTCGTGCCGCTACTTGATATCGCGCCGCGTCTACACATGCCCGACGGCACTCTCATCACACGCGAGGGTGTGAAGGTCGGCGACCTTGTGGGCGACATGGGGCCGGTGGCCGATCTGGGCGTCATGCGTAACGACCCGGCGCTCGTCGAGGACTGGGTCGAGATCGCCACATGCCAAGGAGGCAACGACGTCGTCGCTGGTTGGGATGCGGCAATCAGCATTCAGCGCCAGGTTCTGGAAGACGCCGGCATCCCGTACGCGTTCGATCCGTATCCTCCAGACGCCGCGATGGACGTCTGGGGCATGCCGACGACGTTCCGGCTTCTCGTCCCGTCCGACTACGCCGACAAAGCGAACATCTTGATTGCCGAGGTTATGGCCGCGGAGCCGCAGTTCCCGGACGACCTGGGAGGACCGGCTCCTGAATAGAGCAGACACCCTCCGCGCGAGAGGCTACGGCCCGCCGTCGCAGCAGGTGGTGGGCTGGAGTGAAGCTGTATACTGTGCTTCCTCGTCGGAGGCGTTGCGTGGACCTGGCAACCGGCCAGGCTGCGACAGCGGGACCGTTTGGAGGCACTTATGAGCGCACAAGCTCAACCGGGCAAGACTCCCCGTGTCACTGCGCCAGCGCTTCGCGCTCTGAAGGAATCGGGCCGCCCCATCGTCATGCTCACCGCGTACGACTACCACTCGGCGCGCCTCGTTGAGGCTGCCGGCGTCGACTCGATACTCGTGGGCGACTCGCTCGGCATGACCGTCCTGGGCGAAGCGTCGACCCTGCCCGTCACCATGGAGGACATGGTGCGAGCCACGCGTGCGGTTACCCATGCGGTCTCCCGCGTACTGGTCGTAGCCGACATGCCCTTCATGAGCTACCAGGCCGACTACGCGGAGGGCATGCGAAACGCCGCGCGCTTCCTGGCCGAGGCGGGGGCGCAGGCCGTCAAGCTCGAAGGCGCCAGCGACGACACGCTCGTCCTGGTCGAAGGGCTCACGGCGGCCGGGATTCCCGTGATGGGGCATCTCGGGCTGACACCGCAGTCGGTCAACACATTGGGCGGCTACAAGACGCAGGGCAAAGACGCCGCCGCCGCCGCGAGGCTGATGGCCGACGCGGTTGCGCTACAAGACGCCGGTGCGTTTGCCGTCGTGCTCGAGTGCGTCCCAGCCGAGCTCGCCCAACGCATCTCGGCGCTGCTCGAGATCCCGACCATCGGCATCGGTGCCGGTGCGGGGTGCGATGGCCAGGTGCAAGTCTTCCACGACATCCTGGGCCTGGGGGACTTCCTCCCGCGCCACGCGAAGCGCTACGCCACCCTCGCCGAGGAGATCTCGCGCGCGGTGAGCGCCTACGCCGATGACGTGCGCGACCGGTCGTTCCCTGGCGAGCCGCAGAGCACGCATCTGGACATGGACGTCCTCGCAGAGGCCGAAGTGCGCTACTCGGCCGAGTACGCCGAGGCACGCATGGAGGAGTACCTGCCGTGATCGAACGGATCGCCAGCAAGGACGAGATGCGCGCCGCCATCGCCGAGGCTCGCCGCGGAGGCAAGACCGTCGGCCTCGTACCCACGATGGGGGCGCTCCATCGCGGCCATCTCTCGCTGGTCGCTGCCGCGCGCGAGCGCACCGACGTCGTCGTCGTGTCGATCTTCGTCAACCCGACGCAGTTCGCGCCCGGCGAGGACTTCGAGAGCTATCCTCGGCGAGTCGACGAGGACGTCGAGATGCTCGGCGACGGGGGCGTCGATCTGGTGTTCACGCCGAGCGTAGAGACCATGTACGCCGGCACTCCGCTCGTGACCGTCGATCCCGGGCCGTTGGCCAGGCGCTGGGAGGGAGAGGTACGACCCGGCCACTTCGCCGGTGTTGCCACGATCGTCACGAAACTCTTCGGAATCATCCGTCCCGACCTCGCGTTCTTCGGCGAGAAGGACTTTCAGCAGCTGACCATTCTCAAGCGCATGGCGCTCGACCTGGACCTGGGAGTGGGAGTGATTGGCTGTCCGGTAGTGCGCGACATCGACGGCTTGGCGCTTTCGAGTCGTAACGCGTACCTGTCCGTCGATGAACGCGACTACGCGCTCGCGCTACCCGAGGCGCTGGAGGCCGCTGCGCAGGCGCTGGCCTGGGGGGAGCATGACGCGACAGCGCTCGGCATCGTCATGCGCGAGGCGGCCGGAACGCGCGCGCCCGGTGCGCTGACGCTCGACTACGCAGCGATCGTCGACCCCGAGACGCTTGAGCCGCTCGAGACCGTCGACCGCCCCGCGCGCGCGATTATCGCTGGCCGCGTGGGCAAGACTCGCCTGATCGACAACTGTGCGCTTGCGCCATCTCCGGGAGGAGCCGAGTGACCGACTTTGCCGCACTTGCCGCCGAGATCCGCGAGCTCGCGCGGACACGCGGGGCGATCGTTCTCGCGCACAACTACCAGCGCGCCGAGGTGCAGGACGTGGCCGACTTCGTAGGCGACTCGCTGGGGTTGTCTCGGCAAGCAGCGGCCACTGACGCCGAGATCATCGTCTTCGCAGGCGTCCACTTCATGGCCGAGACCGCCAAGATCCTGGCGCCCGCGAAGAAGGTGCTGCTGCCCGAGCCCGACGCCGGCTGTCCCATGGCGGACATGGTGACCGGCGCTGCGCTGCGCATCTGGAAGGCCGAGCACCCCGGCGTGCCGGTCGTGACCTACGTGAACTCATCGGCAGAGGTCAAAGCCGAGAGCGATGTGTGTGTCACGAGCGCCAACGCGGTAGCAGTGGTTCGTGCACTCGGCGCGGAGCGGATTCTGTTCGCGCCCGACCGCAACCTCGGCAGCTGGGTGGCGCGCTCGCTGCCTGACGTGACGGTCGACCTCTGGGAGGGCTGGTGCCCCACACACGACGAGGTCACGCCCGCGCAGGTCGACGCCGAGCGGATGCTTCATCCCGATGCCCTCGTGATGGTGCACCCCGAGTGCCGGCCGCAGGTGGTCGATATGGCCGACGCCGTGCTCTCGACCTCGCAGATGCTCGACTACGCTGTGTCGTCTTCGGCCGACGAGTTCGTTGTCGTGACCGAGTCGGGCCTGCTTCACGCGTTGCAAAAGGCCGCTCCCGAGAAGCACTTCTACGAGCTCTCGCCCCGGATGCTGTGTCCCAACATGAAGGTCACCACGCTGCAAAAGGTGCGCGACTGTCTGGACCGCGGCTCGGGTGAGATCACGCTGGATGAAGACGTGCGCCTCCGAGCGCTTGCGGCCGTGAAGAAGATGATCGCAATTGGCTAAGCCGGGGGTCCTGCCCGACGCGCTGGGCCGCCGCTACCTGCTTCACTTCGACACGCAAGGCTGCGTTCAGCACGACTGCGACGTTCTGGTGGTCGGCTCGGGCATCGCAGGGCTGACGGCGGCGATCGCCGCGTCGCGGACGCGCTCGGTTGCGCTCGTGACCAAGGGCGTCATCACCGAGACCAACACGTGGTACGCGCAGGGTGGCATCGCCGGAGCGGTGGGCGAGGCTGACTCGGTCGAACTGCACCTCGCCGACACGCTCGTCGTGGGTCAGGGCCTGTGCGACGAGGATGTCGTGCGCGCGGTCGTTGGCGAGGCGCCCGAAGCGCTCGCCGACCTGCAGGAGCTGGGAGTCAGCTTCGACCTCGAGGCGGGCGGAGAGGTGGCGCTGGCGCGCGAAGGCGGTCACTCCCTGCCGCGCGTGCTTCACTCCGGCGACTCGACCGGTGCGATGATCCAAAGCGCGCTGACCAAGGCGTTGCGTGCCAGCGAGGTCGAGGTGTTCGAGCAGCGCTTCCTCGTCGACCTGCTCACGGCGGGCGACCGGTGCGTGGGCGCGCTCGTGCTCGACAGCGAGAGCGGCGACTTCGAGGTGTTCTGGGCGCGCGCGGTGGTGCTGGCGACCGGTGGCGCGGGGCAGGCCTATCGCGTCACCACCAACCCGCGCATCGCAACCGGAGACGGCTTAGCCGCCGCGTGGCGCGCTGGCGCCGAGGTCGCCGACCTGGAGTTCGTGCAGTTCCATCCCACGGCGCTCGATCACGACGCGGCGCCGCGCTTCCTGCTCACCGAGGCGCTCCGTGGCGAAGGCGCGCATCTGCTCGACGCGGAGGGTCGCCGATTCATGCTCGGCGTGCATCCACTGGCCGAGCTCGCTCCGCGAGATGTCGTGAGTCGCGCCATCGAGCGCGTCATGACCGAGAGTGGCCGCAACAACGTCTCGCTCGACGCGCGCCATCTAGGCGAGGAGTACCTGCGCACGCGCTTCCCCACGATCTGGGCGGCGTGCGCAGAGGCTGGCTACGACCTGTCGCGCGACCTGGTTCCCGTCGCGCCGGCCGCGCACTACCTTGTGGGTGGCGTGCGGGTCGACATCGACGGACGCACCACCGTGCCCGGCCTCTTCGCATCAGGCGAGGTCACCGCGAGCGGGCTGCACGGCGCGAACCGCCTTGCCAGCAACTCGCTGCTCGAGGGGCTCGTTTTCTCTCGGCGGATCGCTCGGGCGCTCGAAGTGGTAGACGACGTCGAGCTGCCAAAACGCGTGCTGACAGACGACGACGAGCCCTCGGCAGCCGCACTCGGCCGCGAGGATGCGCTTGCCACGCTGCGCGACGCCATGCAGCGCGATGTGGCGATGACACGCACCCACGAGGGGCTCGAGGACGCCGCGCAGACGCTTGAGACGCTGACGGTGCTGGCCGAGGGGAACTCCGCCAACGCCGCCGATCTCGAGCTGCACAACCTCGCGACCGTCGCCACCCTGATCACTCACGCCGCATGGCTGCGAACCGAGTCGCGCGGCTGTCACTCGCGCCTCGACTTCGCCGATCGCGATGACGAGCGCTGGCTCGGGCGCACCGTCTTCAAGCGGGGTGCTGTCCCGAGGTTCGCGCCGGTTCACCGCGCGCACGAGTGCGCCGCGCCAGCACAGCTTCCCAGCAACCTCGAGGGATCGGACTAGGTGGCGGCCGTGTTCGCGCTCCCCGACGTCACCCAGATCGTCGCACTGGCGCTCGCCGAGGATCTTGGCGTCCCTGCCGAGCGGTTTGCTCTGGGCGCAGGGGTCACGCCAGGGCTGCTGGCCCGTGACGTCACGAGCTCCTCGGCGATCGACCCGGACGCTCGGTTCTCAGGGCGCGTCGTTGCGCGCGAGGCCTGTGTTGTGGCGGGGCTGCCGCTCGTCCAGGCGGTCTTCGACACGCTGTCGGTTGCCGCCGGACTCTTCGACCCAATCGAGGTATTCCCCTTGGTTGCCGAGGGTACCCGAGTGGAAGCCGGCACTCCGGTGCTCGACGTCGAAGGCGTGGCCACGGCCGTGTTGACCGGCGAGCGCACGGCGCTCGACTTCCTGATGATGCTATCCGGCATCGCGACCGAGACCGCGCGTTGGGTGGCGGCGGCGGGCCCCGATCTCGACGTGTGCGACACCCGCAAGACCGCACCCGGGTTGCGAGCGCTCTCGAAGTACGCCGTGGCGGTCGGTGGTGGCACGAACCATCGGGCTGGCCTCTTCGACATGGTGCTGATCAAGGACAACCACATTCGTGCAGCGGGGGGGATTACCGCGGCGGTCGAGTCGGCGCGTCTCGGCGGCCCAGGGCTGCTCGTCGAGGTGGAGGCCGACACGCTCGCGCAGGCCAAGGAGGCGGTCGAGGCAGGCGCCGACCTCGTACTGCTCGACAACATGTCCGACGACCTGCTCGGCGAAGCGGTGCTAGCTGTCCGGCAGTCCGCCCGCGAGCTGGCGCGGACGGTGCTCACTGAGGCCTCCGGATCCATTCGCATAGACCGGCTGACTGCCCTTCGCGCGACGGGTGTCGACCGCGTCAGTACGAGCGCGCTGACGATGGGCGTCGCGGTCGTCGACTTCGGACTCGACGAGTCTTAAGAAGAGGTACCACAGTGTCACCGCCGCGGGCTAAGGGCGTGAGACACTACGGCTCATGATGCAGCTACTTTCCACACTTCTGGCTTGGGCACTGGGAGCACTCGCGGCGTTCGGCTACCGCATCGTGTTCGCCGCCACCGTGCTCGAGAACCTGTTCATCGTAGGCAGTTTCACGCCGGGCGATGTCATCACTGCAGGTGCCGCTGTCGCGGCGACCACAGCCGAAGGTTCGCACCTCTCGCCGTGGCTGCTCATCGCGGTCGCCACTGTCGGTTCCGTCATCGGCGCGAACGTCAGCTACTTCATCGGGCGTCGAGGTGGGCGTGGGCTGATCGAGCGGGCGGGTCCGAGATTCGGCATCGACGAGAAGGCGATCGAGGCCACCGAGGAGTACTTCGTCCAGCATGGATCGGTGACGATCCTGCTGGCCCGCTTTGTCGCCGTGATCAAGAACATCGCCCCGGCTATTGCGGGCGCGTCCCGCATGAACCTGTTCTGGTTCGAGCTCTACACGACGATTGGGGCGATCGGATACTCGGCGGCGCTCGTTGGCGTCGGCTGGTTCCTGGGCGCCAACTTCCGAGTCGGACTCAAGTACTTCGGCGCGGTCTCGTGGGTGGGGTTCGCTATCGTCGCCGTTGGGGTTGCGCTCTGGATTGCCAAGCGTCGCCACGATCGGCGCCTCGTTGCCCGTAATGCCGAGGAGTTCGAGCAGGGGGGCGACCGATGACGACCCGCAGCGACGTCCTGAGTGCGCTTCGCGGGGCAGGTCCGTCGGGCATCAGCGGCGAGGCGCTCGCCGGGCAGCTCGGCGTGAGCCGCGTCGCGATTGGCAAGCACGTGGCCGCGCTGCGCGAGGCCGGCTACGAGATCGAAGCGGTGCTCGGCAGTGGCTACCAGCTGCTCTCGGCGCCCGACCTTCCGCTTCCGAGCGAGGTCGAGCCGCTGTTGCGCTCTCAGATTTGGGCCGAGCTCTCCGGCGGAGGCGAGACTGGCTCCACCAACGACGACGCCCGTGCGCTGGCACGCGCAGGCGCACCCGAAGGCAGCGTTGTGCTGGCTGCTCGGCAAAGCGCGGGACGGGGCAGGTTGGGGCGCACGTGGATCTCTCCCGACGGCGGCGCGTACCTGTCAGTCGTGCTGCGGCCGGCGGTGGCACCGGTCGAGGCAGCGTCGCTGGGCCTGGCAGTGGCGCTCGGAGTCGTGCGTGGACTGGAGACACTCGGCGCCCGGCCACTGCTCAAGTGGCCCAACGACGTGTTGCTCGGCGACGGGAAGCTTGCCGGAATCCTCCTGGAGATGTCGGCGGAGTCCGATGCTGTCGACTGGGTGATCGCCGGTGTGGGACTCAACGTGCGGCCGCCCGCCGATGCCCCGCGCACGCCCGGAGCCGCCTACCTCTCCGATGTCGCGGAGCATGTGGGCCTGGCCCGCGCAATGGCCGCAGAACTCGATGGCATCGCCGAGGCATACGAGCAGTGGCGCTCTGTGGGGTTCCCGGCGATGCGGGGCGAATACGAGGCGCGTTTCGCGCTGACAGGGCGCCAGGTTCGGGTGAGGGATCTGGCCGGGACGGTGCGGGCCGCAGGTGAAGTCACCGGCGTCGATGAGGGCGGTCGGCTGCTCGTCCGGGCGCAGAGTGGCGCTGTGACCCCCGTAGTGGCCGGCGAGGTCACGCTCCGCGAGTAGCGTGCGCTTCTTGACCGAGCTTCCAATCGCCGCTACCGTTAACCGCCAATCGCCACCGAGTTAACGGAGAGTGCTCGATGAGCTTGGACACACCGAACGCCACTGCGTTTCCAACGCGTCGCTCGCGCACTCGCGAACTCGTCTCGGCGGCGCTGGTCGCCGCGCTGATGGCCGCAACCTCGTGGATTCAGATCAAGTTCGGGCCGGTGCCGTTCACGCTGCAGACGGTGTTCGTGGTGCTCGCGGCGCTGCTGCTCGCGCCCGAGTGGGCGGCCGCCTCGATGGGCGTCTACCTCGTGCTGGGCGCGGTCGGCCTGCCCGTCTTCGCGGGCGGCGTGGGAGGCTTCGCCGCGTTCACGCTGCCGACCGGCGGCTTCTTGGTGGCGTTCCCCGTGGCCGCCGGGCTCGGCGCCTTGGCCTATCGCGGTGTGCGACGGGCTCCTGGCGCGATGGGCGAGATTGGCGCCGCTGTTGTGACGGTACTCGTCGTCGAAGCCGTGATCTATGCGATTGGCATTCCTTGGCTGGTGGTCACGACCGGCATGCCCGTCGGCGCGGCCGCGGGCGTCGCCCTGCTGCCGTTCCTTGTCCCCGACGCGATCAAGGCGGCGGCTGCAGTTGTCATCGCGACAGCGGTACGAAGGGCGAGCGGAGACTAGTCGACGTGGGGCTCCTCGGGAATCGCGGGGAGGACCACCGTCATTCTCGCGCCACCGCTCGGCATGTTGGCCGCCTCAATGCGGCCGCCGTGCGCAGTGATGATCGCGCGAACGATCGCCAGTCCCAGGCCAGCCCCGCCGCTGGCGCGCGTGCGGCTTGAGTCGGCGCGGTAGAAGCGGTCGAAGAGCCGAGGCAGGTCGGCCTCGGGGATGCCCGGCCCGTCGTCGATGACCGAGAGCACCGCGCGATCGCCCTCGGCGGTCAGCTCCACCACGACGTGTCCGCCAGGACCGACGATGCGGCTTGCGTTGTCGACAAGGTTGAGCACGACCTGCTGCAGCCGGTCGAGATCGCCAAGCACGAGCGGTGCTCGGCCGTTTACAGAAAGCGTGACCTCGCGATCTTCCAGCAGTGGCTCGAGCATCGTCTGCGCGCGGTCGGCCGCGAGTCGCAAGTCGACCTGGCGGATCGGAAGTTCGCCGGTCGCGCCCTCGATACGCTGCAGGGTGAGCAGGTCGTTGGCGAGCCTGCCGAGCCGTTCGGCCTCAAGCGCGATCGTCGAGAGGAAGCGCTGCTCGTCGTCGGGCTCGACGCCGCCATCGAGCAGGGTCTCGGCGGCGCCGCGAATCGCGGTCAGGGGAGTGCGAAGCTCGTGGCTCACGTCCGAGACGAACTGCGTCTTGCGGCGCTCCTCGGTCTTCAGTTCGTCGATTGCGTTGTCGACTGCGGCTGCCATGTGATTGAACGCCTCGGCGACGATGCGGGTCTCGCGCGGCCCTTCGACCTGGGCGCGCATCTGGTGATTGCCCGACGCGAAGGCGGTCGCAGCCACGCCGAGCCGCTCCAACGGCGCCACGAACGAGCGAGCCGCAAGCCGTCCGACAAGCCAAGCGAGCAGCGCCGCGACGACCAGTACGGTGGGCAGCGCGATCGGGCGGCCGGGCATCAGGAACGTCACCGCTGCGCCAGCCAAGACGCCGAGCACGGCGAAGGCCATCAGCGTGAGCGCGATGCGGGTTCGGAGCGCCGAGCGCACGACGCGCCTTAAGCCGCGCGGAAGCGGTAGCCGTACCCGCGCACGGTCTCGACGAGCGCGGGATCGACGCCTGCGGCCTCGAGCTTGTCGCGGAGTCGCTTGACGTGGGTGTCGACGGTCTTGGTCTCGACGAGGTACTCCCAGCCCCACGCCTCGCGCAGCAGCTGGTCGCGAGAAAGCACTTTGCCGCCGTGACGCATCAGGCAGGCCAGCAGCTCGAACTCACGCGGGGTCAGGTCGATCAGCCGGCCGTCGGCCTCGGCGACGTGAGCCGCCTCGTCCAGGGTGATGCCGGCCATCTCGATGCGCTCGCCGACCATCGCGGCCTCGCGCGAGCCCGAGGGCGCGCGGCGCAGCAGCGCCTTGACGCGCGCCTGCAGCTCCCGCACGCCGAACGGCTTGGCGAGGTAATCGTCGCCGCCGATCTCGAGCCCTACGACCTTGTCCAGCTCGGTATCGCGTGCCGAGAGGAACAGGACGGGCACGGTGGACTCGGCGCGAAGGCGTCGGCAGACCTCGTAACCATCCATGCCGGGAAGCATGACGTCGAGGACGACCAGGTCGAAGGGGTTTGCGTGAGCGAGTTCGAGTGCCTCGTCGCCGTTTGAAGCGACCGAAACCTCGTAACCCTCCTTGCGAAGGTTGTAGCTCACGAACTCGGTGATGGACGCCTCATCGTCGACGACGAGGATACGTGCCGGATTCTCGCTCAAAGTGCGCCTCCCGGTGTCGGGTGCGTTCGCGTTTGCGCAGGTAGATGCCGTGTGTGTTTGCAGGCTTGCTCTCGCGAAGCCTCCCGCCGATGATAGCATCAGTCCTGCGGAGGCCGGAGGCGCGTCACCGCGCCGTCATCTCGGCTGCAAGATCCACCACCTAGGAGGTCGCGTGCTCTTCGCCGTCGATGTCGGCAACACACAGTCCGTGCTGGGCCTGTTCGACGGCGCCGAGCTGGTCGGGCACTGGCGTGTCTCGACCAACGCGTCGCTGACCGGCGACGAGCTTCGCGTCAAGGTCGCCGGGCTGCTTTCCCTCTCGGGCTTCTTGTGGGGGCAGATCGACCACGTGATTCTCGCTTCGGTCGTGCCTCGGCTGACGTCGGCTTGGGAAGAAGTCGGGCGCGTGGGCGCGCATTGCGATGTGATGGTCGTGGGCCCAGGCCTGAAGACCGGCATGCCCATCCGTTACGACAACCCACACGAGGTGGGGGCCGACCGCATCGTCAATGGCGTCGCGGCGTTCGAGCGCTTCGGCGGTCCGGTAGTAGTCGTCGATTTCGGCACTGCCACGACGATCGACGTGATCGCCGAGGACGGCGGCTACCTGGGCGGCGCCATCGCGCCGGGAGTCGAGACCTCAGCCGAAGCACTGTTCAGCAAGGCCGCTCGTCTCTCAAAGGTCGACCTCGAGGCGCCGGCCAAAGCGATAGGCACCAACACGCGTGCGAGCGTCCAAGCCGGCCTCATGCTCGGCGAGGCTGCAATGGTCGACGGCCTCGTGCGCCGCGTCTGGAGCGAGCTGGGCGCCGAGGCGACCGTCATCGCCACTGGTGGTCTGGCCGAGCGGATGGGTCCGATCTGCGACACGATCGAGCACGTCGACATGGACCTGACACTCGAGGGCCTGCGCATCATCTACGACCGCAACCTCTGCTGAGCCGCGCCCGGCGCGCTACTCCTCAGGCGACTGAGGCGGCTTGGCCGAGTCGTCGGCCTCGCGCAGGGGATTGTCGGCGAGCATGTGGGTGGCGACGAGCTGCTTGACGTCTTCCCGCCGCCTGTTGCCCCACTTCAGGTAGAGCGCAGTGCGCTCCACGATCTCGCCGCCGAGCAGGTCGTGGCGGACGTACGTGCTGCGCCCCGGCTTCTCGACTCGCATGTACGGCTTGGCGACGTCGTGGAGCAGTGCGGCCCAGCGAAGTGTGATGTCGGGCGCGGTGGCACTCACCACGCCAAGCGTGTGCTCCCATAGCGTGCGGTCGTGGTAGCGCGAGTTCTGGTCGTAACCCACTTGGAGCTGCAGCTCTGGGAGCAGGTAGCGCAGCAGGTCGGTCTCGGCCAGCAGGCGCAGACCGATCGTCGCGTCGGGTCCGACCAGCAGCTTGTCGAGTTCGGCGACCCATCGCTCGCGGGCGACCAGCAGGATGCGGTGGGCGAGCCGCTGCATCGCCGCCACGGTGTCTGGCTCCACATCGAAGCCCAGCTGTGCCGAGAATCGTGCGGCACGCAGCATGCGCAGGGGGTCCTCGGCGAAGCGCTCGCGTGCGTCGCCCACGGCGCGAATCGTGCGTGCGGCCAGATCCTCGCGCCCGCCGTACAGGTCGACAATCTCGTCGCCCGCCAGCGCCATCGCGTTGATGGTGAAGTCTCGGCGGGAGAGGTCTTCGGCCAGCTCGGAGACGAACTCGACACGAGGCCTGCGCGTGTCCTCGGGATAGACCTCGGTGCGGAAGGTCGTGACCTCGACGGTCTGGCCCTCGACTTTGAACGCCACCGTCCCGAACTTCTTGCCCACGAGGTACGGCCGGCGACCTGCTGCGCGAACGCGGGATTCGATAGCGTCAGGATCGAGCGGGGTGGTGAAGTCGAAGTCGCCCGACTCGCGCCCGAGCAGCGCGTCACGCACCGAACCGCCTACCAAGTACACAGGGGTGACGACCGCACAGACGGCGTCGTAGACCTCCCGAGCGCTTGGTGCTGGCGTGCTTGCGTCCTGTCGTCTCTCGGCCATGGATGCATTGTAGGCCGACTGCCGATTTGGCAAGTTACCCATTGGTACCGGCGTTGCACTTCTCCTCGCTTGGATATACTGGAAACCAGCACGTCAGACCCGGTACGAGGGGGCTTCCCATCAAAGAAGTAGTGAGCGTGTCAATCGGCTCGTCCAAGCGCGACCACGAGGTCGAGCTCGACCTTCTAGGGACGCGATTCCGCATCCGCCGAGAAGGTTGGGACGGCGATCTGGCCAAGGCAGCCAGCCGCTTTGCCGAACTCGACGGCAAGGTGGCGGCACTGGGTATGGGCGGCATCGACCACTTCCTGCGCGCGGCAGGCCGCACCTACTACTTCCGGGACGCCAAGCGGCTCATCAAGGACGTCCACCAGACCCCCGTGCTCGACGGCTCGGGACTCAAGGGCCCCGTTGAGGGTTCGACGATCGAGTACCTACGCACCAAGTGCGGCCTGGACTTTACCGGCAAGAAGACGCTCATGACGTCGGCGGTCGACCGGTGGGGGATGGCAGAGGCGCTACAATCCGCCGGCGCCGAGCAGGTCTTCGGCGATCTCGAGTACGCCATCGACGTCCCCATCATCATCAAACGCTGGAGCTCGCTGGTCACCCTCGTGCATCTTCTGACGCCGATTGTCGTGCAGCTGCCGTTCACCTTGCTCTACCCGACCGGAGGCGAGCAGGACAAGGCGCCGAAGTCCAATCCTCGCATGGAAGCGCTGTACTGCTGGGCCGACATCGTCGCTGGCGATTGGCTATACGTGCGCAAGTACCTGCCCCCGGACATGCGAGGGAAGTGGGTCATCACCAACACGACCACCGCTGAGGACGTGGCGCTTTTGCGCGAGCGAGGGGCCGAGCTACTTGTGACATCCACTCCGCGGCTCGAGGGGCGGTCGTTTGGCACCAACGTGATGGAGGCGACGATGGTTGCGCTCGATGGCGCGTCTGCCGAGCTGAGCCCCGCCCGCTACAAGGAGCTCCTGGACAGCGTGGGATTCGCCCCCGACGTCCAATGGCTTCAGCGCGATTCGGCGATTGAGGCGTAAAGAGCCCGAACTGACTGCTCTCGGCACCTGTTTTGCTCTTAAACCGACCTGAAACCGCGGCCCGTTTTGCGCCACTCTCAACTGGCGCCCCCGTGCTCGCGGTGCTAGTATCCATCTGTTCAGGCAGGCGGCAGGCAAAGGGTGCGTTTTCGTGCGCGTCGGTTCTCGGCGCCCTTCCTCCGACGGTGCTTCGCAGCCCTTTGGGCTGCTGTGAAGGAGTGATTGTTCGTGAACAAGCGTGCTCGGATGCGCCTCATCGGGGTGACCGCGATCATCCTGATTGTGATTGCGGTTCTCGTTGTTACCCTCGGGAACAAGCAGTCGGCGGTGTCTAGCACCATCGCCCAGGTGAAGAGCGATGCCAAGAACGGCGGCCGCGTGAAGGTGGAAGGTGCCGTAGTCGCCGGTTCGTGGAACAAGCAGTCGAACCCCATGAAGTTCACCATCAAGCAGGAGAGCGACACCGCGGGTACTGGCCCCACGCTCAAGGTCGTCTACACCGGCACCGCCCCCAACACCTTCGGCGATGGCGTCGTCGCGGTCGTCACCGGCACGCTGGATGGCAATGGCGTCGTCCAGGCGAACGAGATGATCACCAAGTGCCCGTCGAAATACAGCTCGGCGGTTGGCGCGATTCCGGTCGGCGAGCTGAACAAAGGCACGTCGATGGCCGGCAAGCCCAATCTGCAGGTAAGCGGCTACGTCAAGCCCGGTTCGCTCGGCTCGGCCACCGCGGCCCAGCGTTTCTTCCTAGCTTCGAAGGCCGACGGCAGCGACCCGGCCGTCGCCGTCAAGTTCACCGGTGGCCTGCCTGACACCGTCAAGGATGGCGCGCAGGTCGTGGTTACGGGTACTCTCGGCACGGACAACGTTTTCACTGCGACCTCGGTGGCGCTGGCTCAAGGTCAGTAGCACCCTATGTAACTGAACGCGCCGTGCCCGGCACATCCGGGTACGGCGCTGACATGAACTCTCTACGGACGGAGTCGATAGGATGGTTACATTCGGGCTGGTGACTCTGTGGCTTGCGTTTGCGGCTGCGGTTATCTCGATCGGTGCCCTGCTCTTTGGGCATCTTGCCGGCCCCAAAGCCGGTGAGGGTCTTACCAACTTCGGGTACCTCGCGACCTTCGCCGCAACCGGAGCGCTGACGATCTCCATCCTCGTCATGGCGCTTGCGTTCTTCCGGCACGACTACACCTTCATGTACGTCGCGCAGAATCACAGCAGCGACGTCTCCAGCCTCGCATGGCTCTACACGCTGTCCGGTGTGTGGGCAGGCCGCGAGGGTTCGTTCTTGCTGTGGGCGTGGTTCGTCTCGTTGTACGCATCGTTCGTAGCTTGGAAGCGCATCGAGATCACCGACCCACTCTCGAACATGGGCGTGCTGGTAACCAACGTCGTGCTCGCGCTCTTTACGGCCGCGATGCTTTTCTCGGACTCCAACGCGCCGTTTAAGGTGACGCCGGCCGAATCGATCGACCCTGCGACGCACCAGCTGATCGGCTCGGCGGCAGCGTGGGGCATGAACCCGCTGCTGCAGCACTGGGCGATGATTCTGCACCCGCCGATGCTATTCATCGGCTATGCGGGCATGACGATTCCGTTCGCTTTCGCGATCGCAGCACTCATCGTCAACGATGGTACTCGCGCGTGGGTCGACATCGTCGATCGCATTACGGTCTTCGGCTGGCTGTTCCTAGGTGCGGGCATAGGTTTGGGCGCAATCTGGGCGTACGTCGTGCTCGGATGGGGCGGCTACTGGGGCTGGGACCCGGTGGAGAACGCCTCGCTGCTGCCGTGGCTGACCTGCGTGGGTCTTCTGCATAGCTTCACGGTGTTCAAGCGGCGTGACGGCTTCAAGCGCTGGGCGGTCGTGCTCTCAAGCTCTACGTTCGCGCTTGTTATCCTCGGCACGTTTATCACACGCTCGGGTTTGGTCGACTCGGTGCATGCATTCGAGCCTGACCCGGTTTCGCAGTGGCTGTTCCTCGCGATGATTATCGTCGCCGTTCTCCTGCCCTTGGCGCTGCTGATATGGCGCTGGAAGACCTTTGCTGGCAACGACGAGTTCGAGTCGCTGACCAGCAAGGAAGCGGCCTACTACTTCAACAACGTCATCATGCTTGTCGCTGGTTGGCTCGTCGCCTATCTGACGATCAGCTCTGGGCTGGGCAAGCTTGGACTGGGCTTCTTGCCGCTCGCAGGAAGGTCCGTGCCATCGACCACGTTTGACGCGGTTGCCCGACCGGTCGGCGTGGCCTATCTGGCCATTCTGGCCATCTGCCCGATGTTGTCGTGGCGAAACACCGACTGGCCATCGCTCTGGAAGCGCCTGAGGTGGTCGCTCGCCGGCGCTGCGGTGATCTTCGCGCTCCTCCTCACCGAGTGGTTCGTGACGCTGCGCCCGATCTACGACTTCATGGTCACGCAGACCAGCGACCCCGGTAAGAAGTTCGCAGGCGCTGGACCCGCCTGGTACTACCACGGAGTCGCGATTCTGGGCATGCTAGTGGCTTCAATCCTGATCGCCAACACGATCAGCCTCTTTATCGAGGGTGCCCGCAAGCGCGCCGATGCGCGTGGCGAAGGCTTCGGAGTGGCGCTTTGGTCGCTCATCACCAAGGCTCGCTCGCAGTCGGGCGGCTACATTGCGCACATCGGCATGGGCGTCATCCTGATCGGGCTGATCGGCTCGGCGATGTACGTCCAGGACCAGACGTTCATGGTTCAGGACAAGCCGGGCACGACGTTCCAGATGGCCGACTACACGTTCACCTATCAGGGCGTGGCTGACGCCACGCTGGCTAACGGCAACACGACCTCGAAGATGACGCTCGCTGTCTCTCGCGGTGGGAATCAGCTCGGAACCATCATGCCGGGCATGACCGACTTCACCGCGACGCAGCAGAACCGCTTGGACGCGAAGGTGTACTCGGAGCCGCTACGCGACATCTTCGTGGTGTACCAGGGAAGCTCGGGCTCCACGCTCGTCGTCAACGTCAAGATCAACCCGTTGATCTGGTTCTCATGGGTCGGATTCATGCTGCTGCTTTTCGGGACGGCGCTGGCCGTATGGCCCAAGAGCGGCGCGCGCGAACTCGCGACTGTCAAGCCGCGTCGTGCCAAGGCCGCGTAGCTGATGGCCGAGCCCGTAGCGACACAACTCGCATTGGAGGTCCGGGACCTGTCCCGGACCTTTGGCGCGCGCAAGGCTTTGGACAAAGTCACGTTCGACCTTCCCAAGGGCGCGTTCCTATCGATCTTCGGCCCCAACGGCGCTGGCAAGACAACCATGCTCAAGGTCCTCTCGACGCTGACCAACCCGTCGAGCGGCACCGCCAAAGTCGTTGGGCTCGACGTGGTGCAGGATGCGGTCGAGCTGCGCGAGAAGATCGGCTTCATCAGCCACAACCCTCTGCTCTATCCCGACCTCACCGCCGAGGAGAACCTCGAGTTCTTCGCCGAGCTGTACTGCATCGACAACCCGAAGGAGCGCGTCCGCGAGCTGCTCCTGGCCGTCGAGCTGGATCACCGGCGACTCGACGCCGTGCGTACGTTCTCGCGCGGCATGACGCAGCGACTCTCTATCGCACGTGCTCTGTTGCACCACCCCGACGTGATCTTCCTCGACGAACCGTACTCCGGCCTCGACCCGCACGCGATGGACATCCTCGACTCGCTCATCGCCGCGGTTCGCGCCGAGCACACATTCGTGATGATCAGCCACGACCTGCAGAAGGGTCTGGAGCTGTGCAGCCACGCGCTGATTCTTGCCAAGGGCAAAGTCGTGCTCTTCGACGAGCGCGAAGCGATCGACCCCGATGAGTTCGCGGACACCTACCGAGCGACGGTCGGAATGGGGGTGTCGTAGTGGCTAAGATCTCCGCAATGCGCCAGTTCAAGGCGATTCTGAAGAAGGACATCGTCATGGAGTTGCGGACGAAAGAGATGCTCACGTCCATGGGCCTCTACACACTGCTCACGCTCGTCGTCTACTACGTGGCACTCTCCCAGGCCGGAAACGGCTTCGACGTACGCCTCATCGCCGGCGGCCTACTCTGGCTCGCGTTCCTCTTCACCTCGATGCTCGGGCTGAACCGCTCGCTCGTTCACGAGAAGGACCAAGGCTGCCTTGAAGCGCTGCTGCTCTCACCGCTGGACCGCCCAGTGATCTTCTTCGGCAAGGCGGTAGGCAACCTCATCTTCTTGCTCATCGTCGAGGTGCTGACCATCCCAATCTTCATGCTTATGTTCCTGTCGGGCAGGCCGATCGTCGGCCCGATCTGGGGAATTGCTGTGGCGCTGCTTGTGGGCGCCGTGGGCATCTCGGGAATCGGCACGCTGCTGGCAACAATGTCGGTGAACACGACGGGCAAGGACTTCATCTTGGCCGTGCTCTTCATCCCGATCATGTTCCCGTTGCTGTATGCAGCGGTGGCCGCCACGTCGGCCATTATCATCGGGAATCCGGGCTACATGAGCCTGTTCTGGACGGCGATGGCTATCGGTGCCGCGTACGATGTCATAATGCTTGTGGCCGCATACGGTCTCTACGAGTTCATTATCGGTGCATGACAGCTCCGATTACGTCTACAGGAGGAAGCGTGAAACAGCTCAGGACTGCGCTCGTCCTGCTCATCGTGGGAGGAGTTCTCACGACGATCGACCTGTTCTGGGCCTTCTGGCGGTCCACGGTCGTGACATTCGGCACGGCGACGTTCCCCAACGCCGTCACCACGGCCCGGCCGTTGCTCGGCCAGACCGCGCAAGGCTTCATCTACGGGAAGGCCTGGTTCAGCCAGAAGATCTTCTACTTCCACGTGCCCGTCGCCGAGGCTTCGTTCCTCGTGTTCGGCGTGGCGGCCTTCTTCGCCATCCGCTTCCTCATGACGCGCCGCAAGGACTACGACACCAAGTCGCGCATCGCGATGGAGGTCACGCTGCTCTTCGTCATTCTGACGATGATCACGGGCGATCTGTGGACCAAGGCCTCGTGGGGCGTGTGGTGGCAGTGGGAGCCGCGACTCACCACTTACTTCATCATGACGCTGCTGGTCATCGCATACTTCGTGTTGCGCAACTCGGTCGAGGACGAGGAGCGTCGCGCCGTCTACGCTGCGGTGTTCTGCATCATCGCGTTCATCGACGCGCCGATCTCGTTCCTCATCACTCGCCTGATCCCCTCGGATCACCCGGTCGTGTTCACACCGAACGGCCTGGATGCAAGCCAACTCATCCCGTTCATCATCGGGCAGATCGGCATGCTGATGATCGGCTACGCGATCTACACGATGCGCATGAGCGAGGAGCGTCTCCACGAGCGCCTCGATGTTGCCAAGGAATCCCTCGAGGGCTGATCTCAGCTCTCGCGACGTTCGATCGAAGGGAAGGAACCATTCCATGGACCCGACCAATGCCGAGCTTTACAAGCTAGTCCTGCCGGACTTCCCGTACGTGGTTGCTGCGTACGGCGTGCTCTGGATCGCCCTAATCGGCTATGTCAGCCTGGTACTGAGCCGCCTGATGAAGCTCGAGAAGGAGATCCTGGTTGTCGAGGAGTCCTGCGCGCGCCGCGATGGCGGCAAGGCGTAGCACTGACCGGCACCGAATCGTGGCCCGCTCGCCGTACCGCCTTGCGCACGTCGAGCCAAGCAGCTCATTGCTTGCGATAGCATCACGCCAATCGATTCGCTTCTGAGAGGAGGACGATCGTGCTTCTGCAGGCATCGGGCGTACTGTTCTGGTTTTCGCTGGCGCTCTACATCGGGGCGACCGTCCTCTACGCCTACCAGTTCGTGCTCCGACGCTCGAAGGTAGGGTGGTGGGCGCGGTTCTTCACCGGCGCCGGCTTCCTGTGCCAGACAGCTTCGATCGGCACTCGGTCGTGGGCGATGCATACGACCGAGCTGACGGGCGCAAATCAGCTCATGCTCGCCAGTTGGGCGCTCGTACTCCTGTACTTCGTGATGGAGCACGTCATCAAGATCAAGGTCTACGGGACGTTCCTCATCCCGGTCGCCGTTGTCCTGATGGCATCGTCGCAGATCGTCGGCCACATCGCTGGCGGTGCACAGATGGCGCCGTCCGAGGCGGCGCTGCTGAACAACTGGCGTGTCGGCTTCCACGTTGCGCTCATCGTATTCGGCAACGCGGGCTTCGCGTTCGGCGCCGTTTCGGCAGGACTTTATCTGTGGCAGGAGAGTCAGCTCAAGAGTCACAAGTCGAACACGATCACACGCCGGCTGCCTTCGCTTGCCACACTGCAGCTCATTGCCCGCCGAGCGATCGGTTTTGCGTTCCCGGTCTATACGGCGGGGCTCCTACTCGGCATCCTTCGCGCAATCGATGCCGATGTGCCTAACTGGTGGTTCGACCCCCGCATCATGATGTCCGGCGTTGTGTGGGTCACGTTCGCCATCTACCTCTGGGTGGTGTACCGCCGCGGCGTCCCCACCCGTACGTCCTCGTGGGTGGCCGTCGTGGGCTTCGTGTTCGTCGTGATTTTGGCGATCATCGCCCGCACTATTCCCGTGGGCTTCCACGTTTTCGGCCTCTAGCTGGGCATTTCGCGCCGCTCGGCACGAGCCTCGCTACCCCATTTGAGGTCGTGCGTTAAGTAGCGCTAAGGTTTGAAAAGTGCTAGAATTCGGCCGTTCAGGCGTATAGCAGTGGTGCGTGTTCGATAGCGCGATAACATCGCCCTCGCCGGGCCTGCTTGCCTGAACAACACGCACCGCTCCGGCGAGGGCGCTCCTTTGTCCGAAACAGGTAAAGGCGAGCCGCCAAGACATGCATCTCACACTAGTCGGCCTGAGCCATAAGACCGCACCGGTCGATATCCGAGAGAAGCTGACGTTTCCCGCTAACGTCCAGCAATCGGCTCTCTCGGCGCTCACCGCATCGGACGCTGTCGCCGAGGCCGTGATCGTCTCTACCTGTAACCGCACCGAAATCTACGCCGTGACCGCCGAGAACTTCGACGGCCCGGGCGCGATCATCGACTTCATGTGCGACTACCACGACTTGGATCGCCACGAGCTCGTCCGCTACCTCTACATTTCGGAGGGTGAGGCGGTCGTTCGCCACCTCTTCCGCGTGGTAGCGTCGCTCGACTCGATGGTGCTGGGCGAGGCGCAGATCCTCGGCCAGGTCAAAGAGGCCTACGAGCATTCTTTCGAGGGTGGCGGCAGCCAGCGCATCTTCAACAAGCTGTTTCGCCAGAGCTTCGAGGTCGGCAAGCGCGTGCGCACCGAGACTGAGATCGGCGAGAACGCCGTTTCGATCAGCTACGCTGCCGTCGAACTGGCCAAGAAGGTGTTCGACACGCTCGATGGCCGAACGATTCTCGTGGTTGGTGCCGGCAAGATGAGCGAGCTGACCGCCAAGCATCTGGTCTCCCAAGGCGTCAAAGAGGTGCTCGTCGCCAACCGCACCTTCGCCCGCGCCCAGGAATTGGCCGACAAGTTCGAGGGCACGGCGATTCCCTACGAGGATCTGTTCACACGTATGGCCGATGCCGACATCGTGATCTCCTCGACCGCCGCCACCGGCTACGTCATCACGAAGAGCGAGGTCGCCGCCGCCCGCAAGGGACGTCGCCGTGGCCCGCTGTTCCTCATCGACATCGCACTTCCTCGCGACATCGATCCGGCCGTCAACGACCTGGCCGACGTCTACCTCTACAACATCGACGACCTCAACGGTGTGGTCTCGGCGAACCTCGAAGAGCGTATGCACGAGGCCGAGCTCGCTGAAGTGATCATCGCCGAGGAGATGGCGTCCTTCGAGTCGTGGCTCGAGTCGATGGAGGTCGTCCCGACGGTTGCCGCGATTCGCAGCAAGGCCGAGGCGATCCGTCAGGCCGAGCTCGAGAAGGCCATCAAGCGCCTCGGCGGTCTGTCGGAGAAGGAACTTGCGACGGTCGACGCGCTGACCGCGTCCATCGTCAACAAGATGCTCCACGGACCCACCCAACGTCTCAAGCAGGTAGCCTCCGAGAAGGACGGCTACTCCTACGTCGAGACGGCACGCATGCTCTACGGACTCGACAGCAATCCTGAGGGTACGAGCCCTCACCGCCCAATGGGCCTGATCAGGTCGCTCCTCGGGAGGGGAGAGAAGGCCTCGGCTGGCTAGCGAACAAGAGGGAGGATCCAAGTGGCGACAAGCCGCGAGAAGCTTACGATCGGCACCCGGGGCAGCAAGTTGGCCTTGTGGCAATCGGAGTACATCAAAGGGCTGGTGGAAGAGATCACCGGCCTTCCTGTTGAGTTGAAGATCATCAAGACCACCGGCGACAAGATTCTCGACGTCCCGCTGGCCAAGGTAGGCGGTAAGGGCCTGTTCACCAAGGAGCTTGAGGTCGAGCTGATGGCTGGCACAGTCGACCTGTGCGTCCACTCGATGAAGGACGTCCCCACCGAGCTTCCCGAGGGCCTGGGTATCGCGGCAATGCCGCCGCGCGTCGATCCCCGCGATGCGCTGGTGTCCGGCGCCGGCTACTCGCTCGAGTCGCTGCCGAAGGGCGCCAAGGTAGGCACCAGCTCTCTTCGCCGCATCGCGCAGGTCAGGGCGCTTCGTCCCGACGTCGAGATCGTCGATGTGCGCGGCAACCTCGACACCCGCATGCGCAAGGCCGAGACCGGCGAGGTCGACGTGGTCATCCTCGCCAGCGCCGGCATCACGCGCATGGGCTGGGCCGACCGCATCACCGGCTACATCCCCACCGAGCAGATGGTCTCGGCGGTTGGCCAAGGCGCCATCGGCATTGAGATCCGCGAGAGCGACGAGTTCATGACCGACGTCATGGACAAGATCGGCGACGGTCCCACGATGCTGTGCGTCACCGCCGAGCGCGTGGTCATGAACAAGCTCGAGGGCGGCTGCCAGGTACCGATCGGAGCGTATGCGCAGCTCGAGGGCGACACGCTCGTCATGGACGCGGTCGTCGGATCCGTGGCAGGCGACCGAATCCTGCGCGCGCATCTCGAGGGCCCAGCGAGCCAGCCCATCGAGCTGGGCGAGAAGATCGTCGCCGAGCTGCTCGAGTTGGGCGCTGACGCCATCCTCTCCGAGATCCGCGAGGCCAGCGTCGACGGCCTGCTCGAGACGTAGGAGCAGCCGAGAGCGTGACTGTGGAAACCAACGCATCGCACCAACATGGAGCGCCCCTTGCCGGGCGCTCCGTCGTCATCACACGCACGCGCGAGCAGGCTGCCTCTCTCGCCGAGCCCCTCGAAGCGTTTGGCGCCGAAGTGCTCGCGATGCCCGTGCTTGCCGTGGTCGACCCGCCCGACCCTAGCGCCGTTGATGCCGCGATCGCCGAGCTAACCAGCTACGACTGGGTCGTGCTGACGTCGACAAACGCCGTGGACCGCTTCTTCGCTCGGCTGGTGTTTGTGGATAGAGCGGCCGAGGCGCTCTCGCACGTCAAGATCGCGGCGGTGGGTCGAGCGACCGCGGCTCACCTGCGCGTCAAGGACGTCGAGCCCGATCTGGTGCCGGACGATGCGCGTGCTGAGGGGCTCGTGGCGGCGTTTGGATCGCTGGGGGTCGGCGAGGGCTGCCGAGTGCTGGTTCCGCGCGCCCTGAAGGCCCGTGAGGTGTTTCCGGATGCCTTGCGTGCGATGGGTGCCGAGGTCGATGTCGTGCCGGTCTATCAGACCGTGGCGGTCGAGCCCGCACCTGAAGTACTCGAGCGTCTGCGCGCAGGCTCGGTGGACTGCGTCAGCTTCACAAGTGGTGCGATCGCCGAGGCGTTCTTCAGCGCGATTCGCTCGGCAGGAATCGAGCCGGGCGCTCTGATGGCAGGCGTCGCCGTGGCCAGCATCGGGCCCGTCACGACTGAGGCGCTGAAGGCCTTGGGCTACAAGGATGACATTGAGGCCGAAAAGCAGACGATGGCCTCACTCGCTCAGGCCATCGCCGATTACTTCGTTTCGCGCCCCTAGTGCCGGCGCTCGCGCGCCAAGCCTAGCAGCAGTGCGCTCCTGCGGTCGCGCCCGCGCTACGCTTCAATCTTGCGCAGCTGGAACGACATTGCGATGGCCGCGATACCGCCGGCGACCGCGAAGATGCCCCAGACCCACGGCAGCGCGCTCATGAACGTCGTGAAGTTGAACGCGATGACCGCGCCGAAGATGAAGCTCAAGATGCCCAGGATACCCTTGCCCCAGCCCGCGCCCTGGGTCGCCTTGATGATGTCCACGATGCCGATGATCATGCCGTTGATGCCGAGCATCAGTGTAGCCACACCCACGACCACCACGGCGCCTACCAGCGGCGCTCCGATGATGTAGGCGCCGGCCAGCAAGCTGAGCAGGCCGGTGAACAGGCGCCAACCCCAGGCGGTCCGGTCGACGAAGAGCGATCCGATCTCGAAGATGCCCGAGACGAGCCACCACCAGCCGAGGAACAGAACCAGAACGACGGTCGTCTTCGCAGGCATGAAGATGAGCAGCAGCCCGATCGCCAAGACTGCAATTCCTTGGACGAGCGTGAGCCACCACGGCATGAGCTGACCCTTGGTGACCGCGACGTTGGCAGTAGCGTCGGCCATTGTTTACCCCCTCAGTCTCGCGCGTTGCATCAACCAACGCGCATAGCGGCGTGTCTTCGAGACAGATTCCCAAGCGGAACGGTCAGGAAACGCCGGAAGCAGGCTTACTCGGCGGGGCGAGGTCGCGTGTCTGCGAGGCTGAGATTCAAACGAATCAGGCGGTTGAACTCGGAATGGACGTACGTGGGGTCTTCATCCTGCAAGCCCGACTGCGCCAAGAAGAAGTCCTCGGCGATGGCCATGCCGGCGGCCATCGCGGTAACCGCCGAAAGGACGATTCGGATGTCGAAAGGGGCCTGGGCCTCAATCGGCGGAAGCCCCGAACCCACGAGGAGTTTGAGCATCTCATCGGAGTGAGGGAGCTTCAAGTCCTCCGGGCTGATCTCCACACCGTCAAGCGAGGCGCGAACTGCCATGCGCACGTAGCGTCCAGGGGGCAGGGTGGAGTCGAACGTGCCTGCAGTCTGCGAAAGGCCGTGCTCTTGCATCCAGTAGTCCGCAGCTTCTTGCCGCGCGGCTGCGAGAGCTGCTCGGAAGATGTCTTGCTTGCTGCCCATATATCGGTGCACCAAGGCGTGGCTCACGCCGGCGCCTGCGGCGATCTCACGGACGCTTACCTGACTGGGGTTGCGCTTCGAGAACAGCTCGATGGCGGCTTGGATCGTGCTGGCGATAACCTCGTCACGGCCCGTCGGCCGTAGGGCCTGCTCCGAGTTGCCGCTCCCGGTCAATTCGCTCATGCTTCGTGCTCCTTTGCGAGTCGTCTAGATGTGCACGACGGTTATATCTGGTATTGCAGTTGCAGGGCAACTAACGTACCGATTTGCCCGGGGGCATTCCCTCGGCGCCGTTTGACAAAGGAATGTGGGGTGGGCACACTACTGTCTGCTCTGGCGGCGTGTTCGCCGCTCGTGCATCCCTCATGGGGACGTGGCTCAGTTGGGAGAGCGCTGCCTTCGCACGGCAGAGGTCGGGAGTTCGAATCTCCTCGTCTCCACCATCGGGTAGAATGTCAGGGCGGCCGGCGAGAGCGATCTCGTGGCCGCCCTGACTGTTCGCAAGCTCTTGAGAACGTCATCACGCCGCAGCGCACGACGCGCCGTATCAAGGAGGACCAAATGGTTGCATGGATCGAGGCCTACGGGCAGATAATCGCTTTCTTCATCCAGCTCCTGTTCTACATCACGGTTGCCGTCTCGGCAGCCTGGGCCGCCATCACGTTCGCCCGCTACGTCAAGTACATGACCAGCGACGAGATCGTCGTCGAGTCGGCCGACGAGGTCTCGGTCGACGAGTTCGTCGAGTAAGGAGCTCTCAAGTGCAGTTCCCGTCGTATCGCCCCCGTCGTCTGCGCGCCAACGCGACCATCCGCTCGATGGTTCGCGAGACCGCACTGTCTCCAGCCGACCTGATCTATCCGATTTTCGTGAAGCCGGGCACAGGCCTGCGCGACGAGATCAAGTCGATGCCGGGCCAGTACCAGCTCTCGCTTGACATGCTGCCCGCCGAGATCGACGAACTGAGGAGTCTCGGTATCCCCGCTGTCATTCTGTTCGGTTTGCCGTCCACCAAGGATGAGGTGGGTAGCGAGGCCTACGACGAGCACGGAATCGTGCAGGAGGCCATTCGCGCCATCAAGAAGCACGACCCGGAGTTCTACGTGATCACCGACGTGTGCATGTGCGAGTACACGAGCCACGGCCACTGCGGCATCCTCGACGACCGTGGCTGCGTCATCAACGACGTCACGATCGAGCTGCTCGCCAAGGAGGCGGTCACTCACGCCGAGGCCGGCGCGGACATGGTCGCGCCGAGCGACATGATGGACGGTCGCGTCGCCGCCATCCGCGGTGCGCTCGATGCCGAGGGCTACCAGGACATCCCGATCATGGCCTACTCGGTTAAGTACGCCAGCGGCTACTACGGCCCGTTCCGCGACGCCGCGGACAGTGCGCCGACCTTCGGCGATCGCACCGGCTACCAGATGGACCCCGCCAACGCCGAGGAAGGCATTCGCGAAGCCGCACTCGACATCGAGGAGGGCGCCGACATCGTCATGGTCAAGCCGGCGCTTGCCTACATGGACATGATCTACCGCGTGAAGAACGAGTTCGGGTATCCCACCGCCGCATACAACGTGTCGGGGGAGTACGCGATGGTCAAGGCCGCCGCCGCCAACGACTGGATCGACGAGAAGCGCGTCGTGCTCGAGACGCTGGTTGGGTTCAAGCGTGCCGGCGCCGACCTGATTCTGACCTATCACGCCAAAGACGCCGCAAGGTGGCTCGCCGAGAAGTAGTCAGACGCACGCGGACGCGATTCGCATCGGCGGTACCGTACTTGCTGCTTCACGCGGGCGAGCGTGACACGCGGACTGGCCGCGCGTGACGTCGCTACATCGGAACGCATCGTGCGTGCCGGCCGGTCTTGCCTCCGAGCCGACAAGCTTTTTCAAGAGGAGCGTACATGGCTGAGAACGTAGGAGACTCTTCGGCACGTCCCGATCTCGACCTCGAAGGCGAGCTTGAGACGACGCCGATCGACGACGCCGACGCCACCGTCACCGAGCAGGAGATGGCCGACGCCGAGGCCGGCTGCGGCCAGGCAGGCGTCGCCATCCCGATCGCAAGCTCGGGCCATCCGGCTGGCGTCCCCGGCGGTCCCGGCCACCCGGGCGGTCACCCCGGCGGTCATCCGGGTGGGCACCCCGCTGGCGTCCCTGGCGGTCCCGGCGAGACGCAGCGTCACGGTGGCGCTCGCTCAGTGGGTTTCCGCCCCGGCGGCGGTCCCGCTGCGATCGCATACCAGGAGCGCACGGGCATCAAGGCGCCGCGCATCATCGCGTGGGAGATCACCCGCTCGTGCAACCTGAGCTGCGTGCACTGCCGCGCTGCGGCTGAGTTCGGCCACTACGAGGGCGAGCTCACGCTTGACGAGATCAAGGCAACGATCGACGACATCGTCACCATCTCCAACCCGATCATCATCCTCACCGGTGGCGAGCCGCTCATGCGACCCGACATCTGGGAGATCGCCGACTACGCCCACGAGAAGGGCGCAATGCCGGTCATCGGCACCAACGCGACGCTCATCACCGAAGAGATCGCCCAGAAGATGGCGGACCACAAGATTCCGCGCATCAGCGTCTCGATCGACTTCCCCAACGCCGAGGGCCATGACGAGTTCCGCCAGCAGCCCGGTGCGTTCGATGCGAGCATCGAAGGCATCAAGATGGCCAAGCGCCACGGCGTGGGTGTGCAGATCAACATGACCGTCACCACGCGCAACGCGCACCTCGTCGAGGAGATGCACACGCTGGCCGAGTCGCTCGGCATCGATGCGTTCCATATCTTCATGCTCGTCCCGACGGGCCGCGGCTCCGAGATCCTGGCCGAGGAGCTCCCGCCCGAGGAGTACGAGCGCGTCCTGGTATGGGCCTACGAGCGCCAGAAGACCTCGTCGCTGCATTTCAAGCCCACCGATGCGCCGCACTACTACCGCATCATCCGTCAGCTGGCCAAGGCCGAGGGCAAGAAGGTCACGCGCGAGGAGTACGGCTTGGACGCGATGACGCGCGGGTGCCTCGGCGGCATCACGTTCTGCTTCATCAGCCACATCGGCGACATCCAGCCGTGCGGCTACTTCGACATGCAGCTGGGCAACGTCAAAGAGAAGCCGTTCCACGAGATCTGGACCGAGAGCAAGGTCTTCAACGACCTTCGCGACTACTCGCTCCTCAAGGGCAAGTGTGGCGCCTGCGAGTTCAAGGCCGTCTGTGGCGGCTGCCGGGCCCGCGCGCTCGAGGCGACCGGCGACTACCTCGAGGCCGAGCCGTACTGCTCTTACCAGCCGCCCGCGTGGAAGGGCGAGTGTTCCTTGGAGGAGGCCGCCGCCGAGGTCGGCGTCTCGACCAGCGCGGAGTAGCGCTTCGCCGTGAATCGCACGAGCGACGGCCGTCTCGGGAGACCGGGGCGGCCGTCTTTCTTTGGGGCTGCGATAGACTGCGAGGGTCGGCACGACGACGCCACCCTTTGACCGGACATCACAATGGAGGCGGCACAATGAGCGAATTCGATCTCACCCCGCTCGACACGCGGGTCCTCGCGGCTCTACAGAGCGGCTTCCCCGTATCCGAGTCTCCCTACTGCGATCTGGCTGCCGAACTCGGCGCAAGCGAGTCCGATGTCTTGAACAGCGCCGAGAAGCTGCGGGAGACCGGCGCGGTCGCGCGCATCGCGGTGATCTTCTCAGACCCGGACGCATTTGCGTCGGGCGCCTCGGTGGAGGACGCGGACCTCGCGCAGCTCGTTTCGTTCGATCTCCCGTGGAGCGAGCACCCGTTTACCGAGGTCGCGGCGCAACTCGAACTGCGCGGCATATCAATGGAGCCTGCCGAGGTGATCGAGCGCGTCCGAGATTGGCTGCTTGATGGCACCGCGAGCGAGGTTGTCGCGCTGTCGGAGTAGGGCGCCGCGGGCGGCCGTGGCCCGCGGGTCGCTCTTGGCGCGCGACACAGTTCTCGGCGCGAGCGACCGTCCCGCTAGAGCGTGCGGTCGGTCTTGGGCAGCGGCGATACGGCGAAGTGCTCGGCGGTAGGGGGCTCGAAGCCTCGCACGTCGGAGACGAGGTAGAGCGGACGGGCGCGCACCTCGTCGTAGATGCGGCCGATGTACTCGCCCACGACGCCGAGCGTGATGAGCTGCACTCCGCCCACGAAGAGCACCGAGACCATGATCGACGCCCAGCCGGGAACCACGTAGTTCCCGGTGATCTTCATCATCACAGCGTAGAGCGCGTAGACGAACGCCAGCCCGGCCGCACACACGCCCATGAACGTCGCGATGTGCAGAGGGATCGTCGAGAACGAGACGATGCCGTCGGCGGCGAGGCGGAACATCTTACGCAGCGGGTACTTGGTGTCGCCCGCGAAGCGCGCATCGCGGTGGTAGGTAATCGTGGCGCGCTCGAGCCCCATCCAGCCCACGAGCCCGCGCATGTAGCGGCTGCGCTCGCGCATGGCCTTGAGGCCTTCGGTCGCCTTGCGGCTCATCAGGCGGAAGTCGGCGGTGTCGACCGGGATGTCGACGCGCGCGCTGCGACGCAACACGCGATAGTACGCGCTGGCGGTTGCTGTCTTAAACGCACTTTCGCCAGCGCGGGACTCCCGCACAGCAAAAACGATGTCGGCGCCGTCGCGCCACAGCTGCACCATCTGCAAGATGAGCTCAGGCGGATCCTGCAGGTCGGCGTCGATCACGCTGACGGTGTCTCCGGCTGCGAGGTCGATGCCGGCGGTGGTGGCCGTCTGGTGGCCGAAGTTGCGCGCGAAGCGCACCACCTTGACGTGCCGGTCGCTTGCCGCGATTGCCGAAACGATCTCGAAGGTGCGGTCCTTGCTGCCGTCGTCGACCACGATGATCTCGTAGTCTGGAAGCGCCGAGAACGCCGCCGTCGCGCGTCGGATGAACTCCTCGGCGACGGACTCCTCGTTGTACATCGGCACCACGATCGAGTGCAGTTCCGTGCCCACGGGGCTCCTTGTTGGGTTGGAATCGGCGCAGCTGAGCGCAGAGCGCGGCAGGTTCGATATCCCCCGCCGCGAGTTCGCCGTATTATACCCCTCGTATCGCGGGCGACCTGCGCCTGCTCGATGGAGGGGCATCCACATGGGTCAGGGCGTCACGAGGGCGTTGGATCTGGCTCGCCACGCGGCGCTTGTGGCTATTCTGGCGGCTGGCATCGCGCTCACCATAGGGGTGGGCGGTCCCTGGGGCTGGGTACTGGCAATCGTCGCGGGCGGAGCGTTGACCGCGGCCGTCTGCCGGAACCTGCTCTCGGCTGGCGTCGTGGGGGCCGTGGTGGGCGGGTTTGGCGGGGGATTGGCCGTACTCGGCTTTCGCGCGCCGCGCGCCGTCAACGCGCTTTCGAGCTGGCACGTGGGCTATCCGCAAAGCGAAGTGCACGGCGAGTTTCTCGGGCCACTCATCCGATCCTCGGCGGTCAACGGCCACTGGGGTCGTGCCGACTTCGCCCTCGTGTTGACGGTGATGCTGGGCGTGTCCGTGCTCGCGATGGGCGCGCGCTGGCTCGCGTCACGCACGGCTCCCGACCGCGCCGAGGTTGCGCGCGCCGTGCTCGGCGGCGTTGCTGTCACCGCAATCGCGGTGGCGCTGATCCTGGCGGCGTACTCAAGCCCGTTTCGGCTGCGTTCGACGCACCCTCTTGCAGCCGGCACCTACCGCTACGACGCGGCGATCTACATGAACGCCTACTTCAACCTCCTCAAGGGCATGCCGTACTACCCGGGTTTCGTGAAGGCCGCCTCGGGGGATACCCGCCTCATCGCCGAAAAGGACGTTCGCAACGGCAAGTTCTACGGGTGGGCGTACTCGGCTTCGTTTATCCGGATGCCGTGGACGTTCTACATCTGGCGGGTCTTGGCGCCGGGGGGCGGACTGTTCTACTGGTCGCTGCTGCTGTGCGTCGTGGCCCTGTTCGCGGTGTGGTGGGGACTGTATCCGTCGCTGACGGCCAGAGCTGCCCTCGTGCCACCCGTGCTCTTTCCCCTGCTGCTGATGTGCACTAGCTGGATGAACCTCTTCTTTCCTGACTGGTGGGCGGGATTGGCGATCCTGTTCAGCATCATGCTGCAGATACGCAAGCGCTACGTGTGGGCCGGGGTATTCGCGCTGCTTGCCGGTATCTTCCGAGACGTGGCATTGATCTGGCTCGCCATCTTGCTTCTGTGGGCGATCTATCGCGGTTGGCGCGAAGGCGCGAAATGGTGGCGTTTCGCGGGGCTCTACGCCGCGTTCATGCTCGGCTTCTTCGTCCTCTACTTCGTGCACTTGCGTGCTGGTGCGCCGTTCGTGGCGCCTCAGCCGGGAGCTCCCGACATCAAGGGACGGCTCGCAGCCAGCGCCGCCGACACCTTCGGTACGCGATTCATCGCGCCGGCGGCGTACATGATGGTCCCGTACGGTACGTTCATCGGGAAACGCGCGCTGCCGCTCTTCGCACAACTGCCGGGCTGGTGGCTCGTGCTGCGGCGTAACAAGGGAGCGCTCGTTCCCGTTCTGGCGTTTGCGACGTTCTGGGTCCTCTTCACGGCCACGATCGGGGCGACGAGCAGCTACTGGGGTCAGATGTACACGCCCATCGCGCTCGTGGGATCGGCCGCGCTGTTCGCTTGGGCGGCTCCGGCTCCCGAAACGGTATGATGCTTCAGGCGGCGCAGCCCCACTCGGCGCGCTGCCTGCATCCAAGGAATCTGAACGGAAGGGTCACCCATGCTTCACGATAAGTCATCCGAGCTCTTCGCGTCCGCCCAGAAGTTCATCCCGGGTGGCGTGAACTCACCCGTGCGCGCCTTCAAGTCGGTCGGCATCGATCCGATCTTCTACGCACGCGCCAAAGGTAGCCGCGTGTGGGACGTCGATGACAACGAGTACATCGACTTCGTGGGCTCGTGGGGGCCGATGATCCTCGGCCACACGCCAGACCACGTCATCGCGGCCGTCCAAGAGCAGTTGGCGCGCGGGACCAGCTTCGGCGCTCCGACCGCCATGGAGTTCGAGATGGCGAAGAAGCTCGCCGAGATCGTGCCGTCGATTGAGATGGTTCGTATGGTTTCGAGCGGCACCGAGGCCACCATGAGCGCCATACGCCTGGCGCGCGGCTACACAGACCGCGAGAAGTTCATCAAGTTCGACGGCAACTACCACGGCCACTCCGACGCGCTGCTCGTGGCCGCCGGCAGCGGTCTGCTCACGCTCGGCATCCCGTCGACGCCTGGCGTGACCAAGGGCGCGGCCGCCGACACCATCGTGCTGCCATACAACCAGCTCGCTCCGGTTCGCAAGACGCTCGAGGCTCAGGCCGGCCACGTCGCGGCGATCATCGTCGAGCCGGTCGCCGGCAACATGGGCGTCGTGGCTCCTGCTCCCGGCTTCCTTCAGGGCCTGCGAGATCTGTGCGACGAGTTTGGTGTTGTGCTCATCTTCGACGAGGTCATCACCGGCTTCCGCGTCGCGCTCGGTGGCGCGCAGGAGCTCTACGGCGTTATCCCGGACCTGACAACGATGGGCAAGATCATCGGCGGCGGCTTCCCGGTTGGCGCGTTTGGCGGCAAGCGCGAGATCATGGAGCAGCTCGCTCCGATCGGCCCCGTCTACCAGGCCGGCACGCTTTCGGGCAACCCTGTGGCGATGGTCGCCGGTTTTGCGCTTCTGCAGAAGCTCGAGGAGCCGGGCGTCTACGCCGAGCTCGATCGCCTCGGCGCCAAGCTCGCCGGTGGTCTGTGCAAGGCAGCCCAGGGCGCAGGACACGCGACCTGCTGCAACCGCGTCGGCTCCATGTCGACGATGTTCTTCACCGACGCCGACGTTGTCGACTGGCCCACGGCCTCGACCTCCGATACGTCCAAGTACGCCGCGTACTTCCGCGGCATGCTCGACCGTGGATTCACCATCGCCCCGAGCCAGTTCGAGGCGTGCTTCGTGTCCCTGGCGCACACCGACGCCGACATCGATGCGTTCGTCGATGCCGCCGCCGATGTCCTTGCGACGATCTAGGGAGCGCGGATGAAAGCCATCATTCCCGCGGCAGGTCTCGGCACGCGGTTCTTGCCGGTCACCAAGTCCCAGCCCAAAGAGATGCTTCCGGTGGTCGACAAGCCGGTCATCCAGTACGTGGTCGAAGAGGCGGTCGCCGGCGGAGTCACCGACATCCTGATCGTGACCGGCCGAGGCAAGCGCGCCATCGAGGACCACTTCGACCGCTCGGTCGAGCTCGAAGTTGAGCTCGAGGCCGCGGGCAAGACCAAGGAGCTTGCGACGGTGCAGAGCATCGCCGACATCGCCGAGGTCTTCTACGTGCGCCAGAAGGAGCCTCGTGGTCTGGGCCACGCCGTCTTATGCGGTGCTCCGCTCACCGATGACGAGCCTTTCTTCGTGATGCTCGGCGACGAGCTGGTTCCCGGCGGCTCGATCCTGCCGCGCATGCGCGCCGTGCACGAGCGCACCGGGGCAAGCGTCATCGCGGTCGTGCCTGCGCCCGCCGATCAGGTCCACCGCTACGGTGTGATCGCCGGCGAACTGGTTGACGACGGCGTGTGGCGCGTCACCGGTCTGGTCGAGAAGCCGCCGGTGGGCACCGAGCCCAGTAACCTGCGAATCTTCGGCCGCTACCTGCTCACCCCAGCCGTCATGGAGATTCTCGCCGAGACGCCCCCGGGCAAGGGCGGCGAGATCCAGCTCACCGACGCGCTCGTGGCACTGCTCGAGCGCGAGGAGATCTACGCTGTCATCGTCGATCCCGCCGAGGGCTACGACACGGGCAACGTGCTCGCTTGGCTCGAGGCCAACATCAAGCTGGGTCTGGCGAGCGAACAGTACGGGCCTGCGCTTCGCGACAGTCTGTTCGCCCTGATGCATCCGGAGCGCCCAGCCAAGTAGCACCGGCCTCGAACTTCACCACTGGCGGTCCATCGGCACCCTCGGGCGAGGGGATTCGGCTGGTATACTAGCGCGCGCAAGTCCCCGATTCCGACAAGAGGTGAACCGTGCCCCAGCGCATCGACAATCTGTTTGCCACCATCCTCGCGGGAGGTAGCGGCCAGCGCTTCTGGCCCCTGTCTCGCGAGCTCAATCCCAAGCAGCTCCTCTCGATGTTCGGCACGGAGTCGCTCATCGCGCAAGCCGTGCACCGCATCCTCCCGTTCGCCGAGGGCGGCTCGTCGATCGTCGTCTCAACCAACGAGCGTCTCTTCGACGAGTTGCGCAACCACCTGACGGCCCAGCCCGATCCCGAGCTGCACGCGGTGCGCTACATCCAGGAGCCGATTCCCAAGAACACGGCGCCGGCCATCGCACTTGCCGCGGCTACCTTCATCGCCGAGAACCCCGACGCGATCATGGTCGTGCTGCCCAGCGACCACCTTCTCGAGGACGGCACCGTGTGGTCCGACGTGATCAGCGCGGCCGCCAAGGTCGCTGCAGACGGTTACTTGGTGACGATCGGCATCACGCCCAGCCGTCCCGAGACCGGCTACGGCTACATTCGCGCTGGCGAGTTGCTGCCGGCGTTTGCCGTGGGCAGCGCCACTCCGCACGTCGCCGCCCAGTTCATCGAGAAGCCCGACGCTGCGCGCGCCGAGGAGTTCGTCGCCAGCGGGGAGTACTTCTGGAACGCCGGCATCTTCGTGATGAAGGCCTCGCAAGTGCTCGCCGAGCTCGACGCTGCGGGTGGCGCCGAGGCGGCGATCGCCGACACCGCGCGGTGGATCGCCGCACAGCCCCTCGCCAATCGCAACGGCGCCGAGGCACGCGAGCGGTTCTCGGCACTGGAGTCGATCTCGATCGACAACGCCGTCATGGAGCGCAGCTCGCGCGTCGCCGTGATCCCGGCGCCGCTGCGCTGGAGCGACGTGGGCTCGCTGCTCGCGCTTGAGGACGTGGCCGAGGCGGACGCCGACGGCAACGTGCGGGTTGGCCGCGGGGTCGACATCGACAGCCACAACACCATCGTCTACTCGGGCGATCGCCTGGTTGCCACGCTGGGCGTTGACGATCTCGTTGTCGTGGACACGACCGACGCCACCCTCGTGCTGCCCAAGAGCCGCGCGCAGGACGTGCGCATGATCGTCGACGCGCTCAAGGCCGTGGGCGCTCCTGAGGTCACGCAGCCCAAGGTGAGCCTACGGCCGTGGGGTACGTGGCAAAGCCTGCTACAGAGCCCGCACTACCAGATCAAGCTGATCGAAGTGAAGCCGGGCTGTCGTCTGAGCCTGCAGATGCACCATCACCGCAGCGAGCACTGGATCGTGGTCAGCGGCAGCGCCATCGTCACGCGCGATGAGGAGCGCATCCCCGTGCAGGCTAACGAAGGCATC